>DASSXJ010000110.1 GCA_035703895.1 bacterium
CGACGAGCGCCGCGTACACGTAGCGAAGCGCCTCCTCCACGTCCCGCATCTGGCGGGATCCAACCTGGAACACCCCTGTCTTCTCGCGCTCCCCCATGCACGCCCCTCCGCCTACCGGACCTTGCCGGACCGGACACCGACATGAATCGCCGTCACGCCCGTCAGCAGGTTATAGTAGCGCACCTGCTCAAACCCCGCGCGGGCCATCATGGCGGCGAATGCCTCCTGGTCGGGCCACGTCCGGACGGAGGTCGGCAGGTAAAGATACGCATCGTCGTGCCGCGACGCTATGCGCCCCACCCAGGGCACCACGGTGAACGAGTACCAACCGTACAACCGCCGAAA
Organism: bacterium; assembly: GCA_035703895.1. Classification (NCBI taxonomy): domain Bacteria; species bacterium. Next base: position 346 of record DASSXJ010000110.1, read on the forward strand.
CACGGTGTTCCGAGGGGTGCTGAATTCCAGGATGGCGAGGCGCCCGCCGGGGCGCAGCACGCGGTACAGCTCGCGGAGCGCCATCTCAGGATGCACTGTGTTTCGGATCCCGAATCCAACGGTGGCCCCATCGAATGTGCGATCCGAAAGCCCGAGCGCCTCGGCGTCGCCCAGGGCAAACTCCACTCGACTCCCGAGCGTTGCTGTCCCCGCCTTCCGTCGCGCCACGGCCAGCATCTCTTTACTGATGTCTACCCCAAGCACGCATCCGTGAGGACCGACGTGCTGGGCCAGGAGAAATGCCAGATCGCCGGTCCCACAACACACGTCGAGCGCACGACCGCCGGGGGACAACTGCACCATGGAGGCTGTCGCCCGCTTCCACCGGAGGTGGAGACCTCCGCTAATCAGCGTATTAATCAGATCGTAGCGAGGCGCAATCGCGCCGAACATCCGGCGGACGTATCTGGCCTTCTCCCGCTCAGAGCCCTGACCGCGGCCGATGCGCTCCCCGGCCGGCCCGTCCCCGAACCGGGGCTCTGGACCGCCAATCGCCCCGCTAGTCATCAAACGCACCGGAGACTCTTATCATACATTTCATGCATCTAAGGCATGACCCTCCGGTGCGCCCAGGGAAACACGAAGAACGCCACATGAAGTCAAGGAAGGTAGGGTTCGCGCACCTAGGGAACCATTCCTTGTCATATGGATGACGGACGGCTGTTCTGGAAGGGCTGGACAAAAGGGGGCTACAGTATGGTGATTCGTGGGCGCCTGGGAGCGCTTGGGCTCGCGCTCTTCGTGGCGGTCGCCCTGGTGCCGGTTCGTGCGGGCGCGCAGGCAGGGGTCTCGCTGCGGTACTACTATCCCGTCGGTGCCGCAGGACCGCTTAACCAGCTGATGACCGCAATGGTCAACGACTTCAACGGGACGCATCCGGGAATTCGGGTGGAGCCCGTCTTTGCAGGCAACTATGTCGAGACGATGGCCAAAGCGATGACCGCTGTCCAGGGAGGAGCCCCGCCGGACGTGGCTGTGCTGGACACACCGGAGCTGTTCTCGCTCCTTGACCGGAACGGCATCATACCACTTGACGATCTTATCGCCCAGAGCGGAGGCAAAGCATGGATCGACGACTTCTACGGCGCACTCCTCCTCAACGCGCGGGCGAACGGGCACACCTACAGCATCCCCTGGCAGCGAAGCACGCCGATCTTCTACTACAATAAGGAGATGTTCCGCAAGGCGGGACTGGACCCCGAGCATGCCCCGAAGAACTGGACGGAGCTCGTCCAGTACGCCCAGAAGCTGACGATCCGCGACTCGAGCGGCACCGTGACCCAGTGGGGCGTCGAGGCTCCTGTCGCCGACACCTCTCCTTGGGTCTTCCAGGGCTTCCTGATCGAAGCGGGCGCCAAGTACTTCGACCCGAACGGCAAATGGGTGAAGTTCAACTCTCCCGAGGCCGTCCACGCCCTCCAGTTCATCCTAGACCTGCAGAACAAGTACAAGGTCCACCCGCCGGGACCAACCGGCAAGCCGTTTTGGGATCAGGTCCCCGGGGACTTCATCCAGCAGAAGGTGGCGATGATATACTCGACCACCGGCGGCATGACATTCATCCGGACGAACGCGAAGTTCGAGTGGAACGCCGGCTTCATGCCCGCGGACAAGCAGTACGGCGCGCCCACGGGCGGCGGGAGCTTCTACATCTTCAACAAGATCCCCGCAGCCAATCAGGCGGCCGCATGGACGTTCATCCGCTGGATGACGGAGCCGCAGCAGGCTGCGCGGTGGAGCATCAATACCGGGTACGTGCCGATCCGGAAGACCGAGCTCTCGGCGCCCGCCTTCAAGGACTACCTGAAGCAGGTCCCCCAGGCACTGACGGCGACCCTGCAGCTCCGGGTGGCCGGCGAACAGATGACGATCCACGACGTCGATGAGATCGGCATCCTGCTCGTGACCGCGATCCAGGCCGCCCAGACGGGGCGCCTGTCGCCGCAGGCCGCGCTCGATCAGGCCCAGCGCGACGCGACCCAAATTCTTCAGAAGTACCAGTGAGGCCCTCAACCAGAGGGCAGCAGTAGCTCGGGGCGGCGGCGCGCCTTCCGTCCGCCGCCCTTGACCCTCCCAAACGATGGCGCAGCAGACAGGGGCTTCGCGCCTCGCGGCCGGTACAGCGGCCCCGATCCGGACCACCAAGAGAGTCCGGCGACGCGTGCGGATGCAGCCGTACCTCTTTCTCCTGCCCTCCCTGGT
>DASSXJ010000111.1 GCA_035703895.1 bacterium
CCATGGAGCGAGAGGAGCGAGAGATGAAGCTCACAATCTTCGCGGCGACCGGCGGTATCGGTCGGCAAGCCCTCGAGCAGGCCGTCGCCGCAGGTCACGAGGTCACAGCAGTCGTACGAAACCCGAAGAAGCTGTCCGCAACGGTACGCGTCGTCACAGCAGACCTGGCGGCTGCAGACCAGGCCGCACTCAAGTCCGCGGTCGAAGGAGCCGACGGGGTGCTCTCCGCCCTTGGTCCACGGTCGATATCCGACGCCGGAGTCGCCTCGCAGGGTACGCGGGCCATCGTCCAAGCGATGAAGGCAGCGGATGTGCGACGCATTTTCGTCGTCAGCGCCGCGCCGATCGGGACCGTGCCATCGCCGGGCCGGCCGAAGTCGCCGAAGCACGACCCGGGCGATGGGTTCTTCATGCGGCACCTATTCAGTCCGTTGATAAAAGCCGTGCTCCGCAAGCCCTATGCCGACCTCGCCCTGATGGAGGACATCCTTCGGGACAGCGGCTTGGACTGGACCATCGTACGACCACCTCGGTTGACCAACAAGCCCCTGACCGGCATCTACCGGACGGCGTCCGGGCAGAACCTCCCGGGCGGCTTCTTCATTGCACGCGCCGATGTCGCCCATTTCATGCTTCGCGCGCTCAAGCAACCCGAGACAATCAAGCATACTATCGGAATCGCTTACTAAGCGAATGAAATACCCCCATGTCTTAGCCGTCTCAGATCTATTATGGGAGGGCAATTAAGATCTAAGAATGTATTCTGGGCTATCTGCAGCGGTTCTCGCTACTATCGCGCTCCTCGGCCCGCCCATTATCGCACAGGGCCCACTGACTGCGCAGGAACCCCCACAGCGTAGCATCTTCATTATCAGCGTCTGGGAGCTTGTTCAAGGAGGCCAGAGAGAAATCTGGAGGGGGGTCGACCGCGGCACCGCCTTTTTCATCTCCAAAGAGGGCAGAGCGCTGACCGCTAGCCATGTAGTGTATCGGGCACGCACCGACCGAAGGTATCGACTTCTCGCGATTGTGGGAAGGGAATTCTATAGTGCCTCTCTCATCTGTGCCAGTGAGCTGCCCTACGATCCAATGAGCCGGCACACCACGGTACCGCTTTCCCGGGATGTGGCGGAGATCCGGCTGATCCCGGCGGATTTCCCTTTCGACGACATACGCTACAATAACGTCCCCTACGCGACGGCTCATCGGGGGTCGCTTCCTGCGTTCCCAGCGCTGCCGCTTGGACCAGACCCGGGCGTCGGCGACCGTGTACGAGTGCTGGGATTTGGCGCGGCGCAGCAACCACTCCCCTACGAATGGTCCGCGGAAGGCGAAGTGAGTCGCAAATTGGACTTCACGGATGGCACGCCCGGATTCAAGATCTTATTCGCTACCAAGCCCGCCGTCCCGGGGCATAGCGGCTCTCCTGTGCTCAATTCCACCGGACAAGTCGTGGGCTTGTGGGACTGGCACGATTCCCAAGACGCTCAGCTTGGCACAGCGATCAGTAGCCTAGCGCTTCAGCCAGCTTGCCCATAATCGTAGGGTACTACCGTCGGGGCCTCGCAGAAACCCATACCCTTACCTGCTGTGGGAGGCTATGCGGCCTCCTGGCTGGGTATGCCGGGAGGGCATATTGATCGAACGACCCCCCGTAGGACGATCGTGTCATGCAGGATGCCCCCTCATACCGCCCGAAACTCAACGCCGTGCACTTGTCCCGACGCACCTTTGTAGGCCTGCTGGCGGCGGGCGCGGTAGGATTGATCGCGGGCGCCCTGGGGGCGCTTGACTCGCTCCGAGGCCTGCGGCACAGGCTCGATCCGCTTGCGCTGGACGATGCCCCCACCGGACCGATCAATACAGTAAACCTGCGCACGCTTCTCGCCGCGACCCGTGCCGTCGTCAACGAGCCAATTGAGGGGGAGCACTATGCCGCGTTCTTCCGCTGGCGAGCAGAGCATCTGCGTGGGCATCTCGCGCTCTATGATCGTTTTCACGCGACGGTCAATCAAATGGCCGAGCGCGCCGAGGGACGCGCATTCGCCCAGTGCCTGGTCGCGACCCAGCGGCGGATCCTCCAGCGAGTCTTCGAGGCCCGCACCGACGCCACCACTATGCGGCGCCCGCGCCGGGGTGACCGCGACTGGTTGCTCTACGACCGGTACATAGTGCGAGACGTCCTCGCGCTGTTCGCTCGGACCGACGTGTGGACCCTGCTCGGCTATGAGACGTGGTCGGGGACGCCGCGGGGACTCGACCGCTACCGGGAGGTGCCACGCCGGAAGGCGTAGGCCCGGGCGGATGCGTCCATGACCGAGAGCACGGTGGCCATTGTCGGGTCGGGCATCGCCGCCACCACAGTGGCCTCCCTGCTTACCCAACGTGGGATTGATGTGCACATCTTCGAAAAGGGGCCCGCGTATCCCTACCCTCACGCGAGCCAATTCCAGGAACGCATCCAGTATGGGTACGACAACCCCGACTATCGCCTCTCCGGGGATCTGAAGGATCTCACGCTAACCGGGACCTATCGGTATCCCCTGAATGACGAGCGTCGCATGATGGTGGGTGGGTCGGCGACGGGTTGGGCCGGGATCACCCTCCGGATGTTGCCCCATGATTTTCGAACGCAGAGCCTGTATGGGTACGGAACGGATTGGCCGCTTGACTATGACGCCCTGGAGCCTTTCTATTGTGATGCCGAGGCATTTCTCGGCGTGTCCGGAACCGATGCCGACAACCCGTTCGCGCCTCCGCGGTCCCGGCCGCACCCGCTCCCGCCGTTTCCGCTGAGTTACGATGACCTCCTCCTCGCGGAGCGCTTGCGCCGACAGGGCCTCGTGTTGCACACGACGCCCCAAGCGAGAACGCGAGCCCGATATCGCGAGCGGCCGGGCTGCATGAACATCGGCGCGTGCGAAGTCTGTCCCATCGGAGCACGGTACTCCCCCGGCGTACATCTTCAGGAGGCGCTCGGGACGGGACGCTGCCGACTCGTCCCCACCACCTCGGTCAGACGGATCGCCGTGGACCGGTCCGGGCGGACGACCGGGCTGGTCTACCAGGAGAACGGAGCGGCCACGCCACGTGAGCATCACGCCAAGGTGGTCATCATCGCCGCAGGCGCGATCGAATCGGCGCGCCTTCTCCTGATGTCAATGGGCGACCGCCGTGTGCAGGGGTGGCCCTCCGAGGAACAGATCGGTCAGCATCTGACCTTCCACCATCTTTGGTGGGGCGTCCTCCGTTATGCAGATGTCCTTTTCCCCGGGCGCGTGGGGCCACTTACCGGGCAGAGCCATCAATTCTTGGACGTGGCACGCCGTGGGCGACATGGCGGCGTCAAGATCGAGTTTTCCTCGAACATCACCGCGCCCCCGTTTCTGCAGATCGGGTCCGCCGGGTCCGGGACGGAGATCCTTCAGGCGATGCGACCCGTACCGCGGGAGCGCGTGCTGTATCTTCATGCAGAATCCGAGCCGAGTCCCCGCAAGTACGTGGCCCTGTCAAACAGACGGGATAGGTTCGGGGATCAGTACGCCCACGTCCATTATGAATGGACGCCCTTCGATCATGAAACGTACGTATTCGCAAAAACACTGTTTGACCAGTTCGCACGGGCCACGAGAGCCACTGAGGCGCACCTTGAGGGACCCGAATCCTACTTCTCCGGAAATCACCACATGGGGACGTGCCGGATGGGATCAGGCGCAGGCACGAGTGTGGTCGACCCCTTTGGACGAGTTCACGGCAGTCCGAATCTGTTCGTAGTGGGGAGCAGCACCTTTGTCGGCTCGTCCGCCGTCAACCCTACGCTCACGATCGTGGCGCTGGCGATACGAACGGCGCAGTATTTGGT
>DASSXJ010000112.1 GCA_035703895.1 bacterium
CCTGATTATCCGCGACCTGCTGCGCAAAGGGCCGCTCAAGTTCCTCGATCTTGAGTTGTCGCTTCAGGGCATCAGCCCCAATACGCTGTCCGCCCGCCTCAAGACTCTGGAGGAGGCCGATCTGGTCGAGCGGCGCTTCTATGAGCAACACCCCCCGCGTGCGGAATATCTGCTCACCGCCAAGGGCCGCGAGCTCGGGCCGGTGCTGCGCGCCCTCAAGGACTGGGGTCTGAAACATACGCGCTGATGCGCAAACCATGTAAGGCGCATCAGCGGCCACACGGTCAGTCCTTTCAGGAGGGTCATTTATGCGTGACGGGGACATGGTGCCGACCGTGCGCCAGGTGTTGGAGTCGCTCCAGGGCCGCGAGGGGATCGTGTTTCCGCGGGCGGACGGCGGCATTTTCAGCCGCGACACGATATACGATGCATGGCAGCGAACGCTGGAGGAGGCAGGTGTTCGTCGGATCCGGCCCTACGACCTACGCCACACGTTCGCCAGCCTTTTGATTGCGGCCGGAAAGAACCCACTCTATATCGCCCGGCAGATGGGCCACTACTCGGCTGGGTTCACGCTCGACACCTATGGGCATCTGATGGAGTCCGTGCCCCGGCGTCGGGCGGAGTGGATCGACGAGATCGTGTTCTCCGAGGGGTGGCAGGCTGCACTCAAATTGCACTTGTTCGAAGCTCCGCGGAGCGCAGCGGCGTACAGTCCCCTGCCGCCCGGGGTAGCCCGCAAACCCGTGAAAAATCAGAAAAACCGTGGGGTCGTCAGTCGCCTGCAGCGGATCGTTTGGTGCCCCCAGCGAGATTCGAACTCGCGTTACCGGCTTGAAGGGCCGATGTCCTAGGCCGACCTAGACGATGGGGGCACGGTACTTCGGCTCTCACCTTATCACACCCGGGACCGTCCGCAAAGAGGTGTCGCCTCGTGCGGATTCAATCGGCCACGCGCTGGTCCTCACTCGCGTACGTCTCGATGAGGGCGCGGTGGTCGGCGCGCATCCCGGCCGGCCACGTTCCTCGCTCTAGGAACCTGACCTCGGGCACCTCCCCGCTCGGCCGAAACGTGCCGCCGATGAGCCTCGCCCTGTAGATCAAGGTGAGATGCCCGGGACCCGACACCTGCACCGTCAGGGGAGCCGTGACTTCGACCTCGAGCGCGGTCTCTTCGCGGACCTCGCGGACCACCGTCTCGGCGGGATCCTCGCCGCGACGCACCCATCCCCCGGGCAGCCCCCAGGGAGGGCCGGCGCGGTAGGTGTGCCTGGCGACGAGGACGCGGCCGTTTCTGTCGTGGACGACTGCGACAGCGCCGACGACGAAATGGGCATTACTTAACCAGAGGATCAGGCGCTTTCCCCAACCCGGGAGCGCGCGCCAGCACCACGAAACGAGCGGTGTGTGAATCATCCGGATGGGAGTTCGGTGGGACCGAGGGTGGCCCTGCCGTTGAACTCGGATCTCGTGCGCCGCGTACGCAAGAGGGATCGAGGATCGATATCGGAGGAGGAGCATGTCGAAACGCCGAAAGCGCACCCGGCCGTCGCCCACCTTCGCTCGTCTCCCACGCCGGGGCTACGTCATCCAGGAGAAGCACCTGCGGCGGTTTCGCAGCCTCGCCTTGCGTCGCGATACGACCTACGCCGGCTTGGTGCACATGGGCGAGGACGGGAATGAGATCTGGGTGGAAGCGGGTCTCTCAGAGGCCGAGAAGCGATTCACGATCGTGCACGAACTGGTGCACGCGCGCCGCCAGCGCGCTGGGGAGGAACTGCCGGACGAGCGGTTCGAGGAAGCCATCGTCGAGCTCGAGACCGTTGCCCGAGTGAACGGCCGGACCCTGGCGCAGATGCCGTCGGGGATCGCGCTGCGGGCGCTCCACGACTATCTGACCGGCGGCCGCCGGCACGATCCCGACACGCGCGTCGGGCTGCAGGCCATTTACGATCGGATCTGGACCGTGCTGGGAGGTCGTCGGGCCCGGCGAACCGCTGCGCTGTGGCCGGTACCGGCCCGCAGAAAGCCCGGCCGCCGCGGGAGGCGAATTACCCGCGCTTGATCGCGGTTGCGGGGTCGATCACGATCGACGTGACGTCCTTTGCGTCGGCGCCGATATGGAACCCCTGGACGTAGTCGACCCCGTATTCCCGCAGGAGCTCCACCGTCTCGGCGTCGCTCACGAACTCCGCGATCGTCTCCTTGCCGAGCCCGCGGGCCACCGCCACCATCGCCGCGACGAGCTGTTGATCCACCGGGTCCCTCGGCAGATCCCGGATGAAGCTCCCGTCGATCTTGAGATAGTCGACGGGCAGGTGCTTCAGATGGTAGAACGAGGCGAATCCCACTCCGAAGTCGTCGAGGCCGATCCGGCACCCCATCTGTTTGAGCGCCGCCACAAACTTCTCCGCCTGGTAGATGTTGGTGATCGCCGCCGTCTCGGTGACCTCCAGGATGAGCTTGCCCGGGTCGATCGACCAGACGCCCATCTCGCGCTTCATCATCGTCAGGAGTTCGGGGTCCGAGAACGCTTTGGCTGAGACGTTGATGACGAGGTTGAGGTTCCGCCCCGCTCTCCGGTGCGCCGCGATCAGGCGGATGGCGCGCTTCACGACCCAACGGTCGATCGCGTTGATCAGCCCAAACCGTTCGGCCGTGTCGAGAAACGCCCCGGGGAGGATGATCTCGTCTTTTTCGCCGGTCATGCGGAGCAGGAGTTCATAGTGTGCGATCGCATCGGCCCGCAGGTCGAGGATCGGCTGCGCCTGGAGGACGAACAAGTCCTGCTCCAGCGCCTCCCGAATCCGCCGCTGCCAGTTGAGGCGCGACGCGATCGCGGCCTGCCAGTCCCGATCCGGCTCGTACAGGCTGCATTGGTTCCGGCCATTTTCTTTCGCCTGGTACATCGCCAGGTCGGCGCGGGCGAGCAGGTCGCCGACCGTGACGCCGTGCTCGGGGAAGAGGGCGATGCCGATGCTTGCGGTTGCGTTGATGGGCCGCTCCTCGGCGGTGATCGTGCTCCGCTGCAGGGCGTCGATGATCGTCATGGCGAGCCCCTGCGCCTGGTCCGCGTCGGTGTGCGGCAGCAGGATCGCGAACTCGTCGCCACCCATCCGGGCGATGATATCGGTCTCGCGCAGCCGCTCCCGCAGCAGCCCCGCGATGTGGACGAGGAGCTGGTCTCCGACGAGGTGTCCGAGGCTGTCGTTGACATCCTTAAACTGGTCCAGGTCCACGAACAGCAGCGCCCCGTGGATGCCGTACCGGCGGGACTCCGCCAGGTGGAGGTCCAGTTCTTCTTCGAGGCGCCGCCGGTTGTACAGGTCCGTGAGGTGGTCGTGGGTGGCGAGCCGCACCAGCTGCGCTTGAAACCGCTTCTGATCGCTGATGTCGCGGGCGATGATCGAGAAGAACTCCACGGCGCCTTCCGGTCCCTTGTGAGCGATCATCACCATGGAGATGGGGATCTCGTGTCCGTGGCGGCTGGCCAGGACCGATTCTCCACTCCACCCGCCGTCGCGCACCGCGGTCGGCATCGCCTCATTCACGAGGAACGCCCGGGTCTCCCCGGGGTAGAGGTCGGGGAGGTCCACCCCGGAGACATCGTCGTCGGGACCGATACCCAGCATCCGCCGGCCCGCCCGGTTGATATAGAATCCTCGGCCCGGGACGTTGGTGATGATGACGCAGTCGGTCGTGGTCTCGATGATCTCCGTGAGTTGCTGCTGCGCCGCCTCGGTACGCCGGCGGTCGGTCAGGTCGGCGACCACAGCGATGATCCCGTTGATCGTCCCCCCGGCGTCGTAGATGGGGGCAACTGACACCGAGACCTCCACCAGCTCGCCGTCCTTCTTGGCGACCTGCGTCGCCACCTCGGTGAACGCCTCGCCGTGGAGGACCCGCTCGAGCAGTTCGACGAGCTCCTCACGGTGGCTCGGGGACAGAATGGGGTCGGGCTTTCCAACGACCTCGTCCGCGCTCCACCCGAAGATCCGCTCCGCCGTCTCGTTCCAGGAGCGGACGCACCCGCTGATATCGAGCGAGATCACCGCAAGGGGTGCGGCGTGGACGAGCGCGCGGAGCTGCTGGCTGGTCTCCTTGAGGGTCTCCTCCGCCCTCCGCCGCTCCACCGCGGCGGCCAGGACGTTCGCGACGCCCTGCAGAAAATTGATGTCTTCCTCATTGAACGTCCGCGGAGTGCCAGACCCCACGGCCAGCACCCCAAAAGGCTGCTCGCGTCCGGGGATCGCGATGCTCACGCCGCTTGCGACAGGCAGGCCGGGAGCGAACGCCGGCGTCTTGAACCGCCTCTCTTTCATGTAGTCTTCGACGACGACCGGCCTGGGGGAGGTCAGCGTGAACCCGGCCTGGGAATCGGGTCCACCGGGGACCGGGACGTTGTCGCGGGGGTTGTCCTTCCAACCGATCGCCGCGCACAATCGAAACGCCTGGATTCCCGGGATCAACTCGAGGATGTTGCAGTAAGACGCCTTGAGTACCCGCGCGACGGCTGAGACGGCCTCGCTCATCAGCGAGGAGGCCTCGACCCCCGACAGCGCGCGGTGGCCGAGCGTGGCCACCACGGCCTGTTGACGGGCCCGCGTGCCAGTCTGGTCAGGTGCCGGGGCGCTCCCGGCGGCGTCGTTGTTCACCGGCGAAGATTCCTGGGCACTTCGAGGGCGAATTCTTCCCTCCCCAAAGATGCTTTCTATTTAATGCCCATGAATCCGGGGTTCTGGACGGGACGGCGCTATGCGGCCCGCCTAAGGAGGGGGTGAGGGATCCTGTCCTAGGATGGCTTTGGGGGCGATGGCGGGGGTGGCGGTGTGTCCTTGGGGGGAGCGTCTTTCGGCGGTTCTTCCCGGGGGGCCTCGGGGGGTGGCACTGGAGTGAAATCACGAAACCGCCGGGCCAGGTTGTCGAGACGGTGGGCGACCCGGCCGTTCACCGAGCCGTCGGGGAAGCGCCCCTCGGCGTCGGCCTGCCCGGCCGGGGTGGCGGTGAGGATCTCGATCCCTTCGTCCACCGATCGGACCGCCCAGACGTGGAACCGGCCCTCCCGGCACGCCCCTACGACTTCTTCGCGGAGCATCAGGTCGCGGACGTTCTGGTGGGGGATGATGACCCCCTGGCGCCCGGTGAGGCCCTTCGCCTTGCACACGTAATAAAAGCCTTCGACCTTCTCGTTGACGCCTCCGATCGGCTGGACCTCGCCCATCTGGTTCACGGAGCCGGTGACCGCGATCCCCTGGTCGATCGGGAGGCCCGAGAGTTCGCTAAAGAGCGCATAGAGTTCCGTGGAACTGGCGCTGTCGCCGTCGACGTCCGAGTACAACTGCTCGAACGTGAGCGAGGCGGACAGGCTCAGGGGGTGTTGTTGGGCGAACCGGCTGGCGAGAAAGGACGAGAGCACGAACACGCCCTTGCTGTGGATCCGCCCCGACATCTGGGTCTCGCGCTCGATGTTGACGACGCCGCGGCTGCCGACGAAGGCCCGCGCCGTGATCCGGCTCGGCTGGCCGAAGGTGTAGTCCCCGAGTTGCAGCACCGAGAGCCCGTTGATCTGGCCGGTCACCTGCCCGTCCGTGTCGACGAGGATCACGCCTTTCTCGATCAGTTCTCGCAAGCGCTCCTCGATCAGGTTGCTCCGGTAGGCCTTTTCTTCGACGGCGCGGCGCACGTGCTCGCGGGTCACGAGCTGGCTCTGGTTCTGGCGGGCCCAGGCCGCGGCCTCGTAGATGATTTCGACCACTTCGTTGAATCGGGTGCTGAGCTTGTCCTGGCTGCTGGCCAGCCGGGCGCTGTGCTCGAGGACGGCCGCCACCCCGGACGGGTCGAAGTGGCAGGCGCCGGATCGGTAGCAGATCCCTGCGATCGCCCGGGCGTAGGCTCGCTGCGAGTCCGGTGTGCGATCGATGACCACGTCGAAGTCGGCCCGGATCTTGAACCACTTCTCGAACTCCTCGTCGTACGCGTAGAGGAGATGGTAGATGTCCGGGGTCCCGATGAGGACGACCTTGACGTCGAGCGGGATGGGATCCGGCCTGAGTGAGGCCGCCGGCATAAGGCCGGCAGCCTCGCCGAGGTTCTCAATGCGGATCTCGCCGTTGCGTAAGGCGCGCTTGAGGCCCTCGTAGGCGCCCGGGTTCGTCAAGACGTCCCGGGCGTTGAGCAGCAGGTACCCCCCGTTGGCGTGGTGGAGCGCGCCGGGTTTGATCATCGTGAAGTCGGTGATGAGCGCGCCGAACTCGGCCCGGTACTCCGCCCTGCCGACCAGGTTGTAGTAGGTCGGATTCGTCTCGAAGATCACGGGCGCGCCGCGCGTCCCCCGTTGGTCGACGAGGAGGTTGACTTGGTACCGGGCGTACGGATCCCGGCGGAGGAACGGGAGCTCCGGCCGCTGCTGCTCACCCGCCTCATCGTCGCCCGCCGCGCGCAGCTCGGCGAGATGATCGAGCATGTCTTGCTCGGCCGCGTCGAGGAAGGCGATGACCTGCGGATGGTCGTGGTACTGGTCCTTGAGGTGGGCGACCGGTCCGTCGATCACCGCCTTGGCCGTCTGCGTGTCGAACTCGCGCAGCGCTTCGCGGCCGTCCCGCTCGAGCGCCCGCGCCTTGCGCTGCGCCTCGGTCATCACCTCTTCGAGGTCCTTCATCCGGCCTGTGATACGCTCGCGTTCCGCCTCGGGCAGCGCCTGGAACACCTCCTGCGAGATCGGGCGGCCCTGGAGGTCTACCGGGATCGTGATGACGCCTGTCGGCGCTCGCTGGAGCGCAAGGCCGCGCGACTTGGCCTGTCCTTCGAGTCCTTGGAAGATATCGGCGAGCTGCTGCTCGTACCGCTTGGTCACCTCCGCGCGCCGCTGCTCGTAGGCTTCGCTCACGAACATGCGCTTGAGGCCGCCCCGGACTTCGGCGACCATCTCCGCGACGTGCTGCCGGAACGCCGCGCCTTGGCCGGGCGGCAGGGATATGGCGACAGGTTGGTCCGCGATGGCGAAATTGCGAACGTAACACCAGTCCCAGGGCACCGGTCGCGTCCCGGCGAGCCGGTCCACCTCTCCACGCGCATATGTGGTACGGCCCGTGCCCGGCGGCCCGCTCACAAAGATGTTGTAGCCGCGCTGGTCGATCCCCAGTCCGAACTGGAGCGCGTGCCTCCCGCGTTCCTGGCCGACGATCGTGGTCTCGGTCGGCAGGTCGCTCGTCGCCTTGAAGCCCAGTTCGGCGGGATCGCATACCCATCGCAGCGCGTCAGCCCGCAGCAGGCGGCTCTCTCGTACAGACGCCGGAGTCATGAGAGCCACACTTCGCTGGGGAGCAGAGGTTCGCCTCTTGACAGCGAAGAGGCCGTGCATATACTGATGTCTAGATATATAAACATCCACCCAGGACGACGCACATGAAGATTTCGCTGGGCGAAGAGACAATACAACGGATTCGTGCCGCCCTCGGAAACGATATCGACCTCGCTCCCGATCTCGTCCCCAATGTCCTTGCCCGACTTGCTGTTGAAGCGCCCTCGGTCTATTCGGAGGTCCTGGGGGAACTCTCGGGGTC
>DASSXJ010000113.1 GCA_035703895.1 bacterium
TCCATGGGCTGGGTACGCCGGCACCCATTTTCCCGCCGCGTCACCTTGTGGTTAGTGGGCTCTACCGTAATGTCCGAAACCCGATGTACGTTGCGATCGTATCGGTGATCGCTGGACAGGGCTTGTTCTTTGGCGACCTCCGCCTTCTTGGGTACGGGACACTCGTCTGGTTGGGCTTTCACGTGTTTGTCTTGACGTACGAGGAACCGAAGCTGCGAGCAACCTTCGGGGCCGAGTACGATGCCTTCTGCGCTTATGTGCCCCGATGGCTTCCTCGCCTCCGCCCGTGGACTGGGAGCGCACCGTGAGGCAGGACCCCGCCCGCCGGGTGCCGATGGTGTTCTGCTCAGGCCAGGATATAGCATTTGTGCTATACTCAGAAAAGAACAGCCATGGCGCGTCATCGGGGCCGAAAGCCCACCCAGGCAACTGCAGAATCAGCTCCCCGGGTCCGAAGGGGTCCAGGCTCCCTAGAACCCTTCCGTCGCGCGCTCGCCAGGGCCCGCCGCGCCGCCGGACTGACGCAGGCCGGGCTTGGAGCTAGGGTCGGCACCACCCAGTCCGCGATTGCTCGGCTCGAGCACGGCGAGGTCGCCCCAACGGTCACCACCTTGTCTCGGCTCGCGGACGCGCTGGGTGTCCACTTCGAGGTGCTCCCCCGGTCCCGGCTCGTCGTTCGCGAGACGTCGCGTGGGTTGACGCTCGCCGATCTCCGCCACCGCCGAAACGAGATCCTCGCCATTGCGGGGCGGCACGGAGCACGTCATGTTCGCGTGGTCGGTTCCGTGGCCCGAGGGGACGCGAGGCGCGACAGCGATGTCGACTTCCTCGTCGAGTTCGCGCCGGGCCGGACCGTCCTCGACCTCAGCGGGCTCATCCTCGATTTGGAGGAAGCGCTGGGGCGCCAAGTCGATGTGCTCGAAGTGCAGCGCCCATCGGAGGCTGCCGAACGAATCCTGCATGAGGCCGCCCCCCTGTGAGCCGCGACCCGCGAGAGCGGGCGCGGCTGCGGTACATTCGCCAGAGCATCGCGCGCATCGAGCAGTACACGCGCGGGGGTCGCGAGGCGTTTCTCAGCGAGCCGATCGTCCAGGATGCCGTGCTTCGCCGCCTCGAAACGCTGACGGACGCCATCGGTAAGCTGTCTGCCAGTCTCAAGGCACGGCATCCCACGATCCCGTGGCGGCAGGTGTACGGCTTCCGAAACGTTGCCGCCCACGCGTACGAAGAGTTCAATCTTTCGCGAGTATGGGAAATCGTTGCAGACTATGTGCCTGTGCTCAAGTCGGTTGTTGATCGGGAACTCGGCGCAAACGAAATCGGCGACACACCCCATGCATGAGAGGGGGTCTTTCGGAAAAAAGTAGCCCCCCTCCCCTCCCCGTGGCCTCGCGGCGCAAGGCAGAGTGGCCCACTGACTCCTTGCACCCACCTAGAGCCGCACGTCGCGAAGCTGCGCACCGTCCCGGCGCGACCCGGGGCATCGGACAGGAAACGCTTGGGGGCAGCGAGAACCCGCCTGATGATGTCTCGCTGCGCCCGACGCCCCGCATCTTGGGAGGTGCCCCGGTGATTGTCGCCACGGCGGAAGCTCTTGCGGGCGAGTTGCGTCCTCGCATTGCCAAGATTCCCCGCGTACGGATTGGAGAATTTCCCACCCCGCTCACCGAGCTCACCCGACTGAGCCGGCATCTTGGCGGTCCGCGCATCTTTCTGAAGCGCGAAGATTTGAGCGGCCTGGCGCTCGGCGGAAACAAGACGCGGCTTCTCGAATTCCGGCTGGCCGAAGCGCTCGAGCAGGGCGCGGATGTCGTGATCGCCGGACTTGAAGAGGAATCGAATTCGGCGCGCCAGTTGACGGCGGCGGCGAATCGCCTCGGCCTGCGGACGGTGCTATTGATGCGATGCCTGGGCACACCCGCCTGGCAGGGCAACCTGCTGCTTGATCGGATCCTTGGCGCCGAGATTCACTTTCTCCCGGCCGAGGCCGACATCGATCATGCACTGCGCGAGATGGCCGAGCTGGAACGGGGGCGTGGCCACCGTCCCTACATCATGAACCACGCGCGCTTCTTTGGCATTGGCGCGGCGCTGGCCGGTCTGGAATGGACCCTGGAGACCCTGGAGCAACTGGGAGGGTTGGGCCTCCGACCCACGCATTTCTATTTGAGTTCGGGCGGGAAGTGCCAGTCTGGTATGGTGCTCGTGCAGAAGATGGCGGCGGGCACCCCATTTCGGGTGATCGGCATCCATGCCAAGCCGGAGGCAACCGGTCCGGAGGCGACGAGCCGCATCGCCAATGCCACCGCAGAGGCGCTCGGCCTGGATCTACGCATTGGGCCTAACGAAGTTGAGAATCGAATCGAATTCGCCGGCCCAGCATTTGGCATCTCAACGCCCGAAGACATTGCCGCCATCCGGCTCGTCGCACGCCTGGAGGGCATCCTGCTGGACCCGGTGTTCACAGGCAAAGCCATGGCCGGCTTGCTCGCAGACGCGAAGGATGGACGCTTGAAGGCGGACGATGTCGTCGTATTCGTCCACACCGGCGGGATTCCCGGGCTCTTCGCCCACGCGCACGAGTTCCTGATGGAGGCCGCACCGACCGGTACAGCCTGATCGCTGCGGAATGATGGTTAGCAAGGAGGGGGACATGAAGCGCGTGCTCGCGCTGATACTCGCGGGATCGCTACTACTGCTCACGGGACAGCCCACGACCTCGGCTTCGACGCCCTCGACCGGACCGTCGGGTCCCGCCCCTGCGCAGAAGACAACGTACTGCGGCGGGACGTTGACGCACGGTCAGAAGGATCCCGTGCAGTCCTTGGACTCGGCCAACCCCGGGGGGACGCTGACCGCGCAAGAGATCTTCAGGCATATTTATGATGGGCTCGTCATCTTTGACGAGAAGCTGGAGCCCCACCCCAACCTGGCGGAATCATGGAGGGTGTCTCCCGACGGCAAGGGGTGGACGTTCTTTCTGCGCAAAGGTGTTAAGTTCCATGACGGCACGCCGTTCGATGCCACCGCCGCCAAATACCATTTCGAGCGCATCCTGGACGTCAAGGAAGCGAGTTCCATCAAGAGCTTGTTCACCGGCATTGAAGAGATCAGAACACCGGACGACTCCACGATCGTCTTCCGCACCAAGACGCCGTTTGGTCCGTTCTTGAACTACATGGCGCACGGGGGTGCGGGCATCGTGAGTCGAGCCGCCGTGGAGAGGTGGGGCAAGGACTACCCGGTCCATCCGGTGGGAACCGGTCCCTACAAGCTCGAGGAATTCGTGGCCGGGCAGCGCGTGGTACTTGCCCGCAATGACGCGTTCTGGAGCGGACGGCCGTGCTTCGACAGGATCGTCTTTCGGACGATCCCCGAGGACGGGGCACGGGCCGCGGCCCTGGAGACCGGTGAAGTGGACACGATGGTTCCCGTGCCTGTCAACAGCGTGGTTCGCCTGCAACAACAGAAGGACTTGGTCATCGCCCCGAAGCCGGTCATTACGATGATGTACATCGGCTTCAATTTGTCGAAGGAGCCATTCAATGACCAGAGGGTGCGGCAGGCGTTGAGCATGGCGATCGACCGCAGGGGTATCGTCGACAAGATCTTGAACGGCTTCGCCACGGTGGCCGACTCGCCCATGGCCAAGGGCACGTTTGGGTACGCGCCAAGTCCGACGTATGGATACGATCCCGCAAAGGCCAAAGCGGTGCTGGCGGAGGCGGGCTGGACGTCCGGTCCCGGAGGGGTCGCGCAGAAGAACGGCAAGCCGCTCAAGTTCGTACTGTGGACGCCGCAGGACCTGTACCTGAAAGACGTCGCCGTCGCCCAAGCCGCCCAGGCGCAATTGCGGGCGGTCGGGGCCGATGTCGACCTCAAGGTCGTCGAGGCGGCGAACTGGTTCACTACGCTGAAGGTCCCGCCGGGGCAGGCTCCGTACGACATGTTCATGTGGTCCCTGACGCCGTCGACCGGTGACGGCTATCAGCAACTCAACGAGCTGTCGCGCTCCGATCCGGATCCCAGCCGGCCGCCGATGGCCTGGAACCTGACGCACTACGCGAATCCCAAAGTGGATGAGCTGATCGCTGCGGCCGGATCGACCACCAACCAGAACAGGCGCAAGGCGGCGCTCAAGGACGGGCAGAGTCTCATCATGAGCGATGCGCCGCTGGTCTTCCTCTACTCGCTCAACTTTGTGCTCGGCTATAAGGCGACGCTCACGGGCGTGCGTTTGCTGCCCAATCGTTTCGTGGACTTTCGGGAGGCGAAACGGGTTCGATAGCGGGGCCAGAGTCCGAGCGCGCCGACTTCCGCCGGGTGTCTCTGTCGTGGTAACCTACGTCGTGCGCCGGTTCGCGGAAATGGCGCCGACGTTATTCGGCGTGTCCATCGTCGTGTTCATGATTGTTCGGATGGTACCCGGCGATCCCGCGCGCCTGATTGCCGGAGTGGAAGCCAGTGAGGCGGACGTCACGAACATCCGCCGGCAGCTTGGACTGACCGACTCCCTCCCCCAGCAATACGCGCGCTTCCTGAGCGGTGTGGTGACGGGAGACTTTGGCCGCTCCCTAAAGAATCACCAACCCGTCCTGGCCATCATAGCCCAACAGCTGCCGTACACCGTGCAGCTGGCCGCCGCAAGCCTCGTCGTGACGCTCAGCATGGGGCTCACCGCCGGCGTGCTCGCGGCCGTCAAGCGGGGCACGGTGCTTGACAGCGGCAGCATGGTGCTCGCGCTGCTGGGCGTGAGCATGCCAAGCTTCTGGCTCGGTCTGATGATGATTTTCCTCTTCGCCGTCACCCTACGCTGGCTCCCGACGAGCGGCGCGGGGAGCCTACGGCACCTCATCATGCCGGCCATCACGCTGGGGATCGGGTCGGTCGGGATCGTCGCCAGGATGACGCGCGCCAGCCTGCTCGAGGTCCTGGGCCAGGATTTCGTCCGGACGGCGGTCGCCAAAGGGCTCCACCGACGTGCGGTGGTCATGAAGCACGCGCTCCGTAACGCCATGATTCCGACCGCCACGGTCGTCGGCGTCCAGATCGGCACGCTGCTCGCCGGGTCGGTCGTCACCGAGACGGTATTTGCCTGGCCGGGCGCGGGGCGCCTGCTCGTCGATTCCGTGGCTTTTCGAGACTATCCGCTCATTCAGGCGACGATACTGCTGTTTGCTCTGGTCTTCATGCTGGCGAATCTCCTGGTGGATGTCTCGTACGCGGTCTTGGATCCGCGCATCCGGTACGACTAGGACGCCATCGCCATATGACGCCAGGAGATCCAACACCGGTTTCCCGGACAGCGGCACCCATGCGGGTTCGGCGAGGGCCGATGTCTAGGCTGCTCCGGAACCGGGCGGCCGTGGGGGGAGGTGTGGTCGTGCTGGCCGCGGCTCTGGTGGGCCTTCTGGCCCCGGTCGTCGCTCCGTATGATCCGCTTCGGGTAGACTTGTCCGCGGCTTGGGACCACCCGGACGCCCGGCACCTTCTGGGCGCCGACGAGCTCGGCCGCGACATTTTGAGTCGGATCATCTACGGCAGCCGTACTTCTCTGGAAATCGCCGTCGTCGGCGTGACCATCGCCCTCGCCCTCGCATTGCTGATCGGGCCGCCGGCCGGATTCTACGGCGGGTGGCTCGATCGCCTGCTCATGCGACTGGTGGATGTGATGCTCGCGTTTCCGAGCATCCTGCTTGCGATCGTCATCATCGCGATCATCAGGCCGGGCGTCCTCAGCACCATGCTCGCAGTTGGCATCTCCTCGGTCCCGACCTTCGCGCGCCTCGCCAGAGGGTCGACGCTCTCACTGCGCAACGAGGAGTACGTCACGGCGGCACGCGCCGTTGGGGCCACCGATGCGCACATCATCGGCGCCCACATCCTCCCCAACCTCGTGACGCCACTTATCGTCCAGTCGACACTTCGGCTCAGCACGATGGTACTGACAGCGGCGGGGTTGTCGTTCATCGGCCTCGGCGTGCAGCCGCCCTTCCCCGAGTGGGGGACGATGATGAGTCAGGCGCGGTCGGCGATCCGCGAGGCGCCGTTTGGAATCCTCTTCCCGGGGTTGGCGCTGATGCTTGTGGTGCTTGGCTTTAACCTACTTGGTGACGGCCTACGCGATGCGCTTGATCCGCGCGACGTCAAGCAGGACGTCTAGAGCGCGCCACCTCCACCATCGCGTCGAAGGCCGCCTGGCCCGCGGAGAAGCCGAAGGTGTCGACCGCTTCGTCGGGGATCGAGGGAGCCCCCGAGGTGAGGTTGTTCAACCCTTGCCAGCCGTCACGCATCCACACGGTCCCCGGCGGGATCCGGTCGGTGACGTGTGCGTGCGCCTCGAACTCACCCCGGTCGTTGAAGATGCGGATCGGTGCGCCGTTCTCCAGGCCTCGTGCCGCCGCATCCGCCGGCGAGACCCACAACTCCGGCCCGGGGTCGAGCCGCGCGAGCGTGGGCAGCGCCTGGCCGTGGTCGTAGAAGCCGTGAAACTGGGTCAGCGTCCGTCCCTGGCGGAAGCTCAACGGGTAGCCGTCGGACGCGGGCGGCGGGACGTAAACCGGCAGGGCTGGAAGCCCGATGGATTTCGCACGCTCCGAGTAGAATTCGATCTTGCGGGAGGGTGTGGGGAAGGCCAGGTCGGGGTGGGCGACGTGGGAGATGCGCAGTGCCCGGATCCCACCCTCGGCGCGCAGCGCGGCCACGGTCACGCGGCCTGTCGCCGGATGATCGAGCAGGGCGTCGATCAGCCCCTCGTCCGATTCCCATGGGAAGAAGTCCGCGAGATCAAGGCGGCGTGCCAGCTCACGGAGAATCCGCGTCAACGACCGCGCCTCACCGGCCGGGTCGAGGATCCTCGGCATGAGGTAGAGGTGGGTGTTCGTGCTCTTGCAGCCCAGCTCCTCAAGCCACGCCGTCGCGGGGAGGACCACATCGGCGAAGCGGCGGGCCGTGTCGTTCATGAAAAGGTCGTGACAGACGATGAGGTCGGCCCGGGCGAGCCCCCCGGCCACGCGGTCCGCGTCGGCGAACGAAGAGAGCATATCGGTTCCCAGCAGGAAGAGGACGCGGACGCTGCCGTCGCACAGAGCCTCTGTCATCCGGGACATCTGGTTCGGGACGTAGCGCCCCGGCGGCCGGCGTTCCAGAGCGGTGATGTCCCCGAGCGCCTGGCCGTGGCTCGCGCCCCCGTGCCGTGGCCCGAGGCCTCCGCCCGGGACGCCGAGGTTTCCGGTGAGCGCTGGGAGACATGCGACGGCCCGACCCCCCTGCCAGCCGTTCGCGCCCTTGTGCATGGAGCTGCCCCCGAGAAGGATCATCGCGGGCCGGCTTGTGGCGTAGCGGCGGGCGAGCGCCACGATCCGATCGGCCGTGAGCCCAGTCTCCCGCGCCGCCCATTCGGGGGAATACGTCCGGATGTGCTCGGTCAGCCGGTCGAAGCCGACCGTATGCGCTTCGACGAACTTGGAGTCGTAGAGCCCCTCGCCGACGATCGTGTGGATCAGCGCGAGGGCGAGCGCGGCGTCGGTCCCGGGCCGGATGATGAAGACCTCGTTTGAGTGCGCCGCCGCCTCGGTGTGGCGTACGTCGATCGTGACGACCCACGCCCCGCGCCGCTTCGCAGCCGCGAGGTAGCGGGCGGTGTTCGGCTGGCTCGCCAGGTTCGCCCCCCAGAGGAGGATGAAGTTGGCGTGCGCACCCATGTCCTCCTTAGTATTCGTCTCGAGCGGACCCGTGAGCCCGATCCCCAGACCCCCAAGCCCCCAGCAGATTATCGCCGGGTGCCACCACTGGCAGCCGTAGAGGTTGGCAAAGCGCCGCAAGAGCTGCGGGGCGATGCGCGTCCCGTAATTGTTGGCAAAGTGGCCGTGGCCCTGCCAGAGCCCCACCGCCTCCCGCCCGGCGGCCTGCATCCGCGCCACGATCAACTCGAACGCTTCGTCCCAGGTCGCCCGCCGCCAGGCGCCGTCGATTCTTCGGTTGCGAACCAGCGGAAAGAGCACCCGCTTCGGGTTCCCGATGATCTCCCGCGAGGCCTGTCCCCGGATACAGAGGAATCCCTGGCTGTCTGGGTTCTCGGGATCGCCCCGCACACCGATGAGTCGCCCGTCCTCCGCTTCCACCAGCATCCCGCAGAGTGTGGGGTGGCAGTTCATGGGGCACATCGTGCGGATCGTGCGGCGCGCGGCGACCACGGAGCTCCCTCCCCTCTCCCATCCCCACCCGCCGTTCGGGCGAAGGCAGGCGCTACGAGTCCCGAGTTGAAACTCATACTCTTTACGAGAAGCGTTGGTGCTCCCGTGCCGGTGCGCTTCGCCAGCATGTCAAGGAAATACTCCCCCGGAAGCACATCAAAGGCTCGGTGCGACCCTGTTCGGCATTGACTATCGAACATCTGTGCGGTATTATCGTGCCGCTCCAATCGCTCTCCCAAAGAGGTCCCGGGTCACATGAGGAGGCTCGTCAATCCCGTGAGGCGCCGACAGCAGGAGCTAGGGTGGAGTGATGAACACACCGCTTACCGGGTCCGGATCGAGCTGGAACGATACCTCATGATTGTCAACGGGAACGGGAATCCGGAGCCGGATGAGATTGAAAAAATCGTGGCTGAGATGGCGCTGGCCCGGAACGAATTGTTGAATTGGGTCAGAACGTCAACTGCCCAGGCCGAACGCGGCTTGCAGTCCTTCCGGGAGTGAGGGCAGACCTCCGGAACGTCGAATGTCACACTTCGGGGCAGTGATGACGGCTCCCAATCCTAAGACGAATGGCCACAAGCCCACGTGCGCGGGGACAATTCGGCTACCTCACGACGCGAAAGCGGAGATTCGCCAGTTGCCCTGACTGGGTCACGCTCGTCGTCTCTAAATCGATCGGCAGAGTCCACGGTCGGTCGTACAGCCGAACGCCGTCGCCGAACAAGACCGGCGTCAGATGCACAAGGATCTCGTCGAGAAGTCCTGCCTGGATGCATTGTTGCGCGACGTTGGCGCCGATGACAACAACATTCTTGCCCTTGGCAGCGTGAAGCGCCGTGGTGACCGCGGACCGGATATCCCCTGAGAGGAACGTGATCGTCGGATCTTCGGGGGCGTCCGGAGCGCGGTGCGTGAGTACGAATTGCGGGCCGGCCCAGGCTCCACCGTAGACCTTGCGGATTTCGGCGCGTTGCCCTTTGCCTCTCCCCACGTCGTAGCTACGCCGCCCCGCCAGCACCGCGCCGGTTGTGTTGATGATCTCGTCCATGATCGCCTCAATACCGGAGGCTTCTCGCGGTCCCGAATATCGCGAAATCCAGTCCATGGCATCGGCAGGGCCGGCGATGAACCCGTCCAAGGACATCGTCACGTGCCAGACGACTTTGCCGGCCGGGCTTCCATTACGCCTCCGCTCATCCGCCATGAGAACCTCCTTTCTCTCCCTCTGCAGAAGCTCTCTCATGATGTCCCCCTTGCGGTCGGGGCGGATCTAGGGGCCGGACGGTCTCGACCGGGCGCACCCTCGCTCCACCACCGATGGCTCTTCTCTCACTGGGTAGTCGAACGAGCGGCATCGAAATCGACATTTTCGCCGCCGGGCCGTTACTTCAGAAGCAAAGTAAGCGTACGATGGTTTTGTGGGCAGGTCGTGGAGGCACTGTGGAGAGATTGTGGAGGTTTCCCCCGGCGCCACCTCGCATCCGGTCAACTCAACCGAGTGCCACGTGGGCTACGGGCGGCCGAACAGGGTCAGTGGCCAAGCAACGCGTCTTTGAGCGGCGCGCGCCAAGCGTGGGCGATCGGGTCGTAGAGGCCGAAGCCCGAGGCGAGCTCCCAGTAACTCCATGCGATGCCGCGGGCTTCCGCTTGATCGCGCATGAGGCGCGTGAAGGTGACGCGGGACCGCATGTCCGCCTTTCGGTAGGCACCGAATTCACCAAGGAAGATAGGATAGCGCATGGCGTCCGACCAGGCCTTGGCCGCCACCAGCGGCGCGGTGGCCTCGGCCTGCTGGCTGGCGTCGCAGCAGGACACGCCCGTGGGCCGCGTCGGTGACACCCACTCCGCGCCTTGATGGGTGAAGTTGAACGGCTGGTAGTTGTGGACCGTGACGATGAGGTTCGCGTCATCGGGAAGATGCAGGGACCACAGCGCCTTCGCGGCGTTCCAGCTCGTCGGGCCGATGACGACGATGCGGCCCGGGTTGCTCTTCCGGACCACGTTGAGCGCCCGCGCCGCGAGGCCGTCCCACGTTGAGGGCGTGAGCCGGCCATGCGGTTCGTTATAGAGCTCGAAGAGCAGGTGGTCGTTCTTGTCGCGAAACCGCTCCGCGATCTGCTGCCACAGAATCAGATATCGCACGTCTAAGACCGCGCTGTCGACCGCGAACTCTCCCGAGTTGAGCGTATCGCCGTCGAGCTGCCGGTAGTGGTGCATGTTCAGTACGACGTAGAGGCCCTTGGCCAGCAGCTTGTCGACCACCGAATCGACGCGCGCGAAGAACAGCGGGTCGATCGTGAACGGTACCGTTGCGGCCGCGTGGTTGCTCCAGCGCACCGGAAGCCTCACCGAGGCGAACCCTGCTTCGGCCGTGACCTCGATAAACTCGTCGCGCGCGGTCAGGCCCCAGTCGCCTTCTTTGGGCGCGTCCAGCATGTTGCCGAAGTTCACCCCGCGCCCCAGCGCGGCGGCCATGGCGCGGGCCGCACCGGAGGCGCCGGGCGGATGGTCGTTGGGCATGGGGGGAAAGGCTTCGATACTGGGGTTGTCCGCCGGACTCGGGCCGGCCGCCGTGGCGTGCCATCCGGAGGCCGAGACCATCGCGAGGAGCGCCGGCACACATAGACCTCGGACGAACCACATCTTGATCGGCCTCGCTAGATGCAACGCTCGCTGAATGCAATGCTCGCCGGATTCCATAGTGCGGTCCGCGGACCCTGCAAGCAAGCGGGATGGACCGTCATTCTTGGGTCCGAGCGAGACTCCCCGCCACCGACGTGATCGTTGCCAACAGAGCAGCCGGGAGTAGCAGCACCCCGATGCTCGCGGCACCAAGGACCACAGAGATCCACAACAATGAGGTAAGCGCCCAGAGTATCGTCAGCGCTGCTTTGCCCCTCCGCCGGCTGTGCCGGTAGGCGACAGCGGCGACACTGACCACGACCAGGAACAAGACGACGAAAAAGACCACCCCGAGAGGTTCGAGGCTCCTCTGCACCACACTGGTGGACCCGCTGACCGTGGTGGTTCTCCCATTGCTCCTGATGGCACTTCCCACATACCGGGATGTCGGACCAAATACGGCGTAGGCCCAACCGAGGAGGCCGAGCACGCCGGTGGCAAGCCCGCTCATCAATTCAATGCGTCTGAGCATTGCTGAACTGGTCACCGTTTCAAGCGGACTCTACAAGCGTCGACCGCCCGCGCTGCCTTGCCGCCGACTCACCCATCAGCAGCCGGTTTTCGCAATGCAGCATACGCACCCCAGGTTACGAGGATGATGAGGGCGCCCAGGCCTGCGCCGGGCACGATGGCGGCCCCCGGACCGAAGCGCGCGGCTATCTGGCCCGACAACCACGTCAATCCGGCGAGGACTGCCGTCAACACGATGAGCCCGAGGCATGCGATGCGAGCGATGGAGCGACCCAAGCCAGTCTGACTAAAGGCACCCAGTGCACCCGACCAGTTCAGCCGGGCCGACGTGGCACCGGGCAGGAGCGCCTTAACGACCGGTTCAAGCAGAACGCGCAGAGGCCTCACGAGCGGTCTCGGAATTGGTAACCACCGTCCCGCCAGGACTTCCGCGCGGTCGAGGCCGCACCTTACGATGTCTTTCCCCCGGCTTCCGATGACCTCCTGAAGAGTGGGCACCCGCTGTGGCGGGGGCACCACAGCCGCCAGATACGTTTGGACCGCATCTCGATCGACCTGCGTCAACCCCAAGGCGTCAAATTGGGCGGGAAGCCAACTCGCCAGCCACTCCCGCGCCTCGCTCTGCCCTACGGCGAAATCGTGCTCACGGAACGTTCGGTCCAGAAAACCGCCGAAATGCCCGAAGACTGCCCCCGCCAGCCGCGGCGTCCCGGGTGTAGGGATGTCTATGGGGATCCGTTCTAAACAAATGACGTCCTTGCGGGCCAGGCCAACGCTCTTCTTGAGTTCCTCGACTTCAGCGGGGTTGAGGTCCCACCGTTTCACAAGGGCCTCGAGGGCTCTCAGTTGCTCGTTGGTCTTTGCGGCCTCCTCGAAATCCCGGTACAGGGTGTCGGTGAAGTATGCCTGCTCGATCTTGCTCAGGACGCGGAGCGGCGACAGTCCGTGACTACCGACGGCGGCTGTCCCGATCTGCCCTGTCGCCATCTCGCGGGTCGATGGGTCAGGCTCGACAACAAGGTATGTCCGGGGGTCTCCCACGCGCCCCGGATCGAGACACGATAGGTATGACACCGCGTCGATGGCCCGCCCGATGGGCTCGTTGTTGAACACACCGCCATCTACATAGTTGAAGGACCGCGGCTGCTGCAGCTGCGTAGGTGCCAGGCCCGCCTCCTTGAGCCATTGCTGGATGCGGGGATTGGAGAGGAACTTCAGAGCGTATTCGGGATAGAGCTCCAGATCGCGCTCGAGAACCTGGCTGCGGAACGCAAGCGGGAAGGCTGCAGACGCGACCGCGTTATCACGCGCCTCGTCCCACGTTGATTGCCGGCAGGCCCCCCATGTGGTGCGCGTGATGTTTTCGATCGGGACGCTCACGAAACGAATGCTGGGACCGCAGATGAAGAACGGCGAGTAATCCCGGTAGGATTGCGGGTAGAACGAAACGGCGCCGGCCCCCCAGCATCGCGTGAGGCGAATCTCATACTGGACGCCGTCCAGATTCGTGAGGGCGATCCACAGGGCGATGACGTTCTCCCCGCGCACGGGCGCCTCCGGGGACGGTGGCTCGGGGAGCACCCGCGACGCCACACTGTCAATCGACGCCTCGGTGAAAAACGCCGCTGCAGGGTCGGCCGCAGGGTCCAGGAGCGCTAGGATATCGAGGCCATCAACCCAACATGCGCGCAGCTGTGCTCGTAAGTCTTGTGCTGACTTCCCCAGGGCCAGCGCCTGCGCGAGAATCAGCCCAGTGACCGAACCTGCTGACGCGCCGGCGATCGCATCGATCACCAGGCGCGCTCGGCCCCTGGTCATGCGATTGCACGCTTCGAAATCTTGGTAGAGCTGCGCGAGCACGCCGGCCTCATATGTGCCGAGCGAGATCGCACCAGACACGACGAGCGCGAACCTGTGTGTCTTCATGGCCCCACCACCCTCGAATGGTGCTGAACGCGTCGCCCCCGAACACACTTTCTTACTTGCGTCCGTGGACGCGGGTGCGGTAATGTTGCGCTATACTAACCAACGTCGCGCTTCCTTGACCTTGAGGTTTTTCTTCCCGTGCACATTACTCCTTTCCGCGATGGAGGGTCCCCCAAGCAGTAGGCGGTGCGATACACGACAGAGGGATGTTGAGAGGGTCTCATGCCAAGGAGAAACCCAGCCAGAAAAGCGGCGGCACGTCAGTCGCGCGGACCTCAGCGAGTCTTCGGAACACCCCGACCGTCGCAGCACAAGGTCAATTTCAACACGCCGCACCCTCCCTCAACGGGGGTGCCCTTTCAGCAGCTTCCGCCCCCGACCGGCCGCGCGCCCTACCACATGGCCCTGCAGGACATCATCCCCTCAAGTGTCATGACGGCGATCACGAATGAGGGGAAGATGGTCTTCCACACAGTCGGCGATACCGGCGGGATCATGGATGCGACCCCGCAGCTTCTCGTAGCCAACGAGATGGAGAATGACTTTCAGAATCCGCCGAAGAGCCTCTCGGACAACCCGGTCTTTTTCTACCATTTGGGGGATGTCATCTACTTCAAGGGTGAAGCCGCCAATTACTATCCACAGTTCTACGAGCCGTACCAACATTACCCGGCGCCGATTGTAGCCATCCCCGGAAACCACGACGGCATTCCCAGTGATCCGAATACCCCGTCGTTGCAGGCATTCATGAGGAATTTCTGTTCCCCGCTACCCACGCACAGTGCGGATGCGGTAGATGCGACCCGCACCACCATGACCCTGCCGAACGTATACTGGACGTTCGACACCCCCTTCGCCACGATCATCGGATGGTACACGAACACCCCCGATCACGGGGAGCTCGACGATCAGCAGATCCAGTGGCTGACCAGCGAACTGAAAGCGGCGCCATCGAAGCGGGCGCTGATTGTCGCCATGCACCACCCTATTTTCTCCGCGGATACCGTCCACAGTGGCAGCCAGTATCTGGAAAAGGTGCTCAACGATGCGGTGGCCGCTTCGAAGCGCTTCCCCGACCTCGTCCTCACCGCGCACGTCCACAACTACCAGCGTTTCACACGTGTCGCGGGGAAACGACAGATTCCGTACATCGTGGCGGGCGCGGGAGGTTATCACAACCTCCATTATGTCGCCAAAGTGAACGGCCAGAATATGGCCACCCCCGCCCAGGGTCCCGAGCCGGGAGTGACACTGGAACACTATGTAGACAACCGGCACGGCTTCCTGCGACTGGAAGTGACCAACACAATCATCACTGGAACATATTTTGTCGCGCCGCGTCCGCAAGAACCATGGAGGGGAACCCCAACGCTCGCCGACAAGTTCACGTTGGACTGGACGGCCAATCAGCTGGTTCCGCTCCAGCCGTAGACAATCCCGGCCCAGGCGGTCAGGGGGTCGATTTCCTCTCTATCGTTGACAATCCGGGGCTGGTGCGAGAAACGTTCTAGGCCGGATGGCGCCAGCCGTGCGGTCCCCTACCCCACTTTCTTGATCGGCACGTTGTGCGACTTCCCGCAGCGAGGGCATGCCAGCTCGTAGACTCCTTCAAGGTACGCGGACAGAGGATATGGGCTCCACGTTCCGTCCTTGGACGAAAGCCGTGAAGAACAGTTAGGACACGTTACGCCCCGCTCTAGGAACGCAGAGAGCTCCATCACTGCCAGCTGCATTGCGCCACCCCTCGTTAGCGCTGCATCCGAGCAGGGTACAGAATCGCGGAAAGGACACCCACGGGTTATATAGTATCAGAATACTCGGCCGTTCGGCGGTACTTAACAGACACATCACATTGCTGGAGGTGTGGCAGATGAGAGGGTTTCTGTCATTCGTCGTAGGGGCTTGCTTCGTGGTCTTCGCGAGTATCGTGGTTGTTCCCGGTACGGTGTCCCAGCCTCACCCCGCAGGGCTCGGAGGAATCCATGTGGTTCTGGTTCCTGCCGGAGATGACCCCGGCGGCCACTAGGTGAGGACCACCAACGGCTCGGTAACAACATGAGGTAACGTCAACGCCGAGCGGCCGTTTTCAAGCCTTGATCGCACTGCTGTGGTTCCTAGACTCGGCCGGTCCCTCGGCCGGGCTGAAGAATGCGCGGAATAAAGGTATTGGGTCAGAAAAACCCGAAAGTGAGCAACCCAAACCACCGGAATTACGAAGGTAAACCCGTTCTGAGCGAGGATTCCAATGGCTTTGCTTGGCGACCGAATACGAAGCCGACGCAGGGAACTGGGCCTCACGCAATCCAAGCTCGGGGGCGGGGAGCTGACGAAGGGCTTTATCAGCCTCGTTGAGACAGGGCGGACTAAACCCTCGATTGAGACCTTGATGCTGCTGGCCGGCCGGCTCCAGAAACCGGTCGGATACTTCCTCGAAGAGGACACGCCGTTAAGCCGGAAGGCACTTCGGATCATGATCGCGTCCGCCTGGGTCGCGCTGAAACGTGCGGAATTTACACAGGCGGCGGAGTCCTTCGAACAGGCACGCGGTATCGCCCGGAAACACGACGAGGCGGTTGAAGCGGAGTGCTGTATCGGGTTGGGATCGGCGCTTGCGGGCCTCCGGCAGCTTGATCTTGCACGACGAAACGTCCAACGTGGCAAAGAGTTGGCTGAGGCCACGGGGAACTCTCAACTGCTTGTGAGGGTCAATCACGTCTTCGGGCTGATAGAGTTCTACGCACGCAATTTTTCAGGCGCCCGGCAGTATTTTCTTGAGGGGCATCGCCTCCTGCGTGAGGTCGGCGACCCCGATCTCTCCCTTGCCGGAGAGTTCCTGTTGAAGATCGGGATCACTCACGAAGAGATCGGTGACTATGATGAGGCGACCCGCTGGTATCAAAAAGCCCTGAGCGCGCTTGAGCCTACGGAGGATCTCGAGCGCATCGGGATGATTCACGTCCGACTCGGCGTGACCTACCGCGAGAGTGGCCATCACGACATCGCGTTGGCGCAACTGAATCGGGCCGAGCACATTTTCGAGTTACGAAACTCTCTTCGCCTGCTGGCGCAAGCGCGCAACAGCATCGGGATTACGCTCCTGGAGCAAGGGAAGACGAGTGAAGCACTGATTCAGCTGCGCAGCAGCTTGAATATCAAGGAGATGGTGGGGGACGACCCCGGACGGGCGCGAACGCTCACCGAGATCGCCCGGGCACTCATTGCGAAGGGTGCCTTCGAGGAGGCGGGAGACGCCCTCACGCAGGCTGAACGTCTCACGAAGAAGATTCGGGATGCGACTGAGGGGGCCAGGATCACGCTGGTGCGCGCGCGGCTTTTCCGCGCCATGGGGCGGCTGACCGAGGCGGTCAAGCACTACAAGGAGGCGGTCACCTCGTTCGATAAGCTGAGCATGCGCACGTATCTTGGAACCGCCTGCAACGAGTTGGGAAACGTCCTCATCAGGCAAAAACGTCGTTCAGAAGCGGCCCCGTACCTCGCCCGCGCCCTACGATCATTGCAGCCTCTTCACGGACCCCGTTCGACGGAAATGGTGTAGCGAGCTTCTCCGCCCTAGAGCCCCAGGGCTCCCACCAACCACAAAGCCGCTTGACCGCGCGAGAGTTCGCTGCTCGGCCAATCGAGGGTGTTCCCTACAACATTCTCGATATCTCGGCGGTTTTGATCGGTGAGTAAGTCGTTGGGGCGGAGGGTCATGTCATCGAACCCGCTCATGACGCCGCTCACGCCGAGCATATTTGCGGCGACAAAGAGGTCCCTGTTATCGAACGAGATATCAGCCCACCAGTAAAGTGGGACTCCGACGTCGAGCAATGCGTGCTGATAGTCCCTCAACAACGCGGCCGTCTGCCACACGCTCCGCGGCTGCACACCCCGCTTGACGCAGAACGCGGCAAGCGCTCCGGCCGACTCGCCGATATTCCATTCGACGGGATGCAAGCGATAGGCACCGTTGGTGACATGCGTGACTCCGATGTTCTTGCACGAAGCAAGCAGGTTCGTCACCCGAACTGGGATGAGCGCCCCTACCGGGATCTGAAACGGTTTCACATTCAGAAACATTTGGGGCATCCCGACCGCGCGAAGCCCGTGGATGTCCATACCCCCGTAGTGGCCGATGCCGCACGAGTCGGCAAAGAGCTTCCCTCGGGGACCAGGATTGTAACTCGCGTCGACATCTTGCTGCACGATCGTCTTGAGCGCCTGAATGCGACGGGACTCCCGGACATACGGAGCCCGCGCGGTACCGTCCGGCGTACCGAAGAGGTCCCCGCGCGGCTTGAGTTCGGGGAACCCAGTTTGGTTAGGAATGTCGTCGCGTGGACATTCCGTCTGCAACCAATAGAGGTAGCCGAGCGAGGCCTGCCGTGCGGCTTCAATGATGGCTTGATCCGCAGTTGCGTTG
The DNA here is from genome assembly GCA_035703895.1 of bacterium. Classification (NCBI taxonomy): domain Bacteria; species bacterium. Next base: position 17,701 of record DASSXJ010000113.1, read on the forward strand.
CCGGTAGGAATGGTGGCTCCCTGATAATCGTTGCTGCCTGTGTTGATCATGCTCAGATCGTACGGCAGCGCAGGATCATCAAAATTCCCCGCAGCGATGAAGCGCCGATAGCTCCACATATCCTTCCCAGGAACAAACATCGTGCTAATATAACCGTCAACGATCGTATAGTTCTGGTTCGCCTTAAGCTCGTCGTAGTTGGCCGGCCTTGCGATGGTGTACCTCTCCCCGTGTGGCCTGCGCTCGAGCGCTACCGGAATGGTGATCGGTTGAATCCAGTCTGGGCGCGGCTGATCCGGAGCCCCCGGTTCTCCGGTCTGCGCGCGGCTTTCTGCCCCTAGAACATGCTCGACGCTTGCCAGCGGCAGCAGCTCGCCCAGATCGGTCGCATCCAGGAAAAATTTCGCAACATAACGGGTTGAAACGCCGTTGGTGTCGGTCGTCGAAAGCCCCCGAACTGTATCGTCCTGAACGTCGGCACCGGTTACCCGCGTTTGCGACCGAAAGTGGAGATTCGGTGCTGCGGTCAGCTGCTGATGCAGCACGTCATGTCCGACGCGGGGATGCATCGAAAAACCTGGGTACCCTCCCCCGGGGTTCAGCGCCGGTTGACTGCGGCCTGGGGCCGACAATTGAAAGTTGTTCCGATAGAAGAGCCGAACCAAGTGGCGGAACTCGCGGTAGGATGCGGTGCTGCCAACCGTTTCGACGTATCGGTTTTCGTCTGGCTTCGTGACCCCCTGTGCCGTGAACTGGCCACCGACCCAATCTGTCGCTTCGAGCAAACACACGCTTGCCCCCGTGCTCGCAGCTCGCAAGGCGGCCGCAACGCCACCGAGACTGGCACCGACAATCACGACGTCGTAGCTCAACTCAGCTATGGGTATGCCCCCGCCGCGGGGTGACCTCCAGTAGGGATGCCGTGATTCTCACCGGCGATCGACCCAATCCGGATGCCCCGGAATTGCCATCACGGCAACGTTGTCAAACCAGGCCCGAAGACCGCCCGCGACCTGGATCTTCACGCGTGCCGGGAACACGGACTTGTCGCCTTGCACCGATCCCACCGCGAACAGGTATTCCCAGTTTCCACTGCCGGTGTGTGCGGCCGTGACAAAATCAGCCCACGTATCGGTGGTCTGCAGCCGGATCGTCGCACCCGGCGCGTACGCCTTGGCCCAACAGCCGACGCCGTACGTGGTCTCCGCCGCGCACAGGAGGCCTGGCTGGCTGATCCACGTCTCGCCCGCGGCCGCGTCAACCTTCAGGCTGAAATGGCCACCTCCATCATTACGGACGTTGGTGAAGTTGGGATCCGGCACGGCGCGCTCGGCGGACACGCGGCCCGCGCCGTCGAGCGACCAGCCGACGGGACCGGCGTTGATCCATTGCTCGAAGCCCGAGTTGGCGATCTCGAGGCCCGGGGGCCACGTGCCGGAGAGCCCGCGCAGTAGGTTTTTCGTGATCTGATCGACCGGGGTCCACGTCGCGTTGAGGCTGAGACCCCCGGCCCAGTTCACCGTCGCGGCGGTAAACACGGTGCCGTGCCGCTGATAGATTCCCATCGTCGCCTGGCCCCGCTGTGCGTCCGGTGGGGCCCAATCGGATAGGTCTGCCGTCGCCAAGACGACGAAGTTCTTCGGCGTGCCGTCAGAGCCGACCACTTTGGGGGGAACGCTCCCCGCCGCGATGACCGCGGCGTCGGTTTCATAGCCGATGATGGTGTCGTCGACACTCGCGCCTTTGCCGAATTCATCGCCATCCGCCACCCCTGCGCCCCGGAACACCCAGTGAGCGGCGTTCGTTACGCGGTATCCTCGGTAGCGCTGCGCTGGGACGATCGGGTGGGGATCCCACATGCCGGCTCCGGTCCGATAACTCACCCCTGTCATCGAGTTCTCCGGACGCAGCACCGGCGTCTCGTGCCAGTGGACGGTAATCCGCTCCGGAGGTTGTCGCTGGGGGTCTTGGATGTGCCCGGGGTTGATGACGGCATCCGTTTCTTTGTAGCACACCATGATGCGGCCACCGTTGCTGAAGTCAAACCGGATCTGCCACCAGCACGTGTTTCCGCAGAAGAAGCCCACGTTTCCGCCGTTCCCGATAAATGCCTCTACCTGGTCACGCATCTCCCAGGACCAGTACTCGTCATGGCCGAAGCTGAGCAGCAATCGATAGTTCTCGAGCAGCCGTGGATTCGTATGCAGGTCCATCGCCGAGCAATACTCGAGCTCGAATCCGTTGGCTTCAGCCCACCGCAGAAACGGCAGCTGGTAGCTCTCGTAGAGGTCGAGGTCAGCGTACGGGCGATCGAACGAGATCCTGGGGGCAAACGGACTGCTGTACAGGCTCCGACCGCCCCACGCATTGTATGCCTGCGTAGTCGTGTCATTGATCTTGACGAGGATCTTGGACCTCGCGCCGGGCGCGGCGGATCGTACCACGAACGGAATCCACGCCACCTGGTCGGCGGAGATGAGCTTCCCGACGTAGTATCCGCTGGTCCAGGGCGAAGGGATCGTGATCTGGCACCCCGCGGCCGGCGGCCAGCTGCAGCCGGTGGCGGCGAGACGCGCATCATCCTGGGCGCCTGGCGTGAACGCGGTTCCGTTGCGTGTCTCGACGAGCCGATCGCTCAGCCCGCGGCGGTAGATCTCCAGCGTGAAGCCATTATGCGTTTGGTCGGCGCGAACGCAGAAATTGACAGTGTCCCCGGGTGCCGCAGAGGTAAGGGATGCGTACCCTTCGATTGCCGCCATATCTGCCTCCATCTTTGCGGGGAGCCGAATCTAGGTCACTTGACATGCCCGAGCTCCCTGGTCCAGTCGGTGGAGATGATGCGCTGCGCTTCCGCGAGGGTCATCAAACCGCCGCACACCTGCTGGTGGAGGTAGTTCTCGACTTTGTCCTTCTCGTGCGCGCCCGGAGTCGGCGAGTATGGTTCGGGCCAGAGATTCCGCGGACTCGTCGGGTTGCCGCCAAGTTCGAGTGAGATGAGGTGATCAAGCTCGTATGCGCTGGCTGATCCCCTTTCGCCGTACGCGGCCATGAGCCGCGTCTTCAGTGGGTTCGTGTAACTCACGGGAGGCCGGATCGTCTTCGTGTAGCCCTGGACGCAAATCGTCGTCTTGATGTTTGCTTGGGTCACGCTCGGGTTGAGGGCGCCCGGCGTGCAGCCGCGGTCCGGGAGCGGCCCGCTCACCACGCAGTGCGCTGGGACGCTTCCCGCGCTGAATTGGCCGGCGAGCGTGGCCGCGGTGAGCACGGCTGCGGCGATCGCCGCGTGGTGCGGAGAAACGCGCGCCATGGCCTATGTCGCCTGCACCCGCTGCCGACGCGTCTTGGGCTTGGGGCCCGCCGAGCGAATGTTGGAAAAGCGGTTGAGGAGATCGAACCAGAAGGGCGCGCCGAGCGATACGGCGAAGACGGTGATGGCGAGGCCTGCGATCTTCATCACCCAATCGGCGAGCGTCGCCGGGTTAACCGTCCAGCCGATGGGCAGCGCGAACTCGGAGAGCGTGTTCACGGCGTCCTCAAGACGGGTGGCGCTTGCCTGTTGCGCCGCACCAGTCAGCGCGGCTCGGATGCCCTGTTCTTGCCAGAGCGTGGACGCTATGGCCACGCTGTCGACGCCCAAGAGGGCCACCACGAATGCGCCGATGGCAAACGTCACGAGCTGGATCTGGCGCTTGTACACGCCGCTTAGGCGATCCATGGTGCCGTCATACCAATCCTCAACCGCCTTGCGCTTCTCCTCGATGCCACCTTGGGCGTTGGACAGGACGCTGCTGAGCGCATCTTTCGTTGATCCGTCGGGGAGTTTCGTGACGCTCTCTTCGATTGCGGCGAGGCTTCGCGTGCCCTTCGGCGGCACGAGTGCGTCGAAGAGCGCCTGCGCGAAGAGATCGCTCGGAATGTACGAAGGGCGGCGTCCGGGTTTCCCGGTGAGTCGCGCCACGAGCGGATGCGCGAGGACGCGATCGGCGAGGGCCGGATCGGCGAGGAGATTCCTGATCCCCTCCTCGAGCAGCGTGGCGCGCCAGCTGAAGATCCCCCCCAGAAGCTCAGTGACGTGCGAAACAATGACGCTCAGCACGAAGTAGATGAAGATCAGACCGATCGCGACCTCGACGGACGCCGAGCCGAACATTCCATTCCCCCTAGCGGCCCGATCGAACCATTCGGCCGGCCCGGGACGGGCCCACCGCGATCTCCGAGCGCTTTCTACCGTTGGACGAAGTTTCGAGTGGGGGTTCAGTCCCACCCTATCGCTTCCCTTCTCAGGCGGTAGGTTGCGGGCCCGGGACTACGGGAGGTGGCGCGGGGCTTTTGGCATCCGATCTGCCGCCAATTTGCACCAAATCGACCCTCTGTGCGATACTCTGGCGCAAAAGAGGCCCGTTTCAGTGAGATCGAAGGGATCGAGGGCCAGCTTCGGCGGGTGTCATGTGCCGATGATGACCGCAATTGTGAAATCGGCATCGGGCCTGAGGGATGACTGTCTTATCTTGTGAAACCTCATGGTCTCGTGGTGTTCGATCTGGACGGCACAAAGCAGCATCATGACAAAGGCCCTGCATGCTCCTTGATCTCCCGTTTAGGCTTCGAGACCATTCGGGTTTGGTACGGGTGACGGTTGAGCCGAACTCGGACCCCATCCGCTGGGGCTGTGGGACGTATCTTGCGCATGATCAACTGAATGCCGCGCTTGGGTTCCCCGTCTGCATAGCGACCGTCGAGTATTCCGGCGAGGGCTATCTGAGCCTCTTGGGATGGACGCAGATCGTCCGCAGTGGGCCGCCTGGCTGCGTGAGTTGGGAACTCGATCCGCTCGCAGTACTGAACGGCCTCGATGTACCATTTGCCTTCTTCGGGTACACGCCCACACTGTTTGATGCGCCGGCCCGACAGGATCGATCAGTTGCGCTTGACTGGTTGGCGCACAGCTTCCTATGTGCCGTTCCTAGCCCGCGCGGCCCACGCATGGTTACCCCCCTCGTCGCGTTCTGTTGGGGTTTCCAATTGCGCGAAGGTAAGGTATCGATCGAAGGACCGTCGGCACTTGCTCTCAATGCATGGGACCAGCACGTGGGAATCTTACGCCGCACCTGTCCCAGTTGGACATTCTCCCCCGCGTCGATCGAGGGTGAAGTCCCTCAGGGCGATGAGGTGCCGGGAACCCGGGCCACGACCTTGTTCGGACCGCCACCGGCAACACTCCAAGTGTTGTTGGATGATCGCCAAGAACACGACTTCCCCAGCGTGACTCGCGTCTTAGGCGGACTGACGTCCACGCAAGCGTTCGCCGTGCGGCTTGGGGTGCCATACACGATTGCCCAAATTGTGGCCCACATGCTCGCCAACATGCGGTTCAACTTGGAGTTAATCTATGCTCAGGATCCAGCGTGCGTCGAGAAACCCGGTGAGCTTTGGCCCGAGGTGGCCGCGGATGAGTGGCCCGTCCTCAGCGACGAGTTTATCGCGACCCTCGAGGCCCTGAAGCACATTGCGAAGACGGACGATTTGGATCGAATCGTGCACCCGACGACGGCCAACGAACCTGCATGGACCGTGGGCTACAAACTCGCGTGCAGTGTGGCGAAGCACAATGCGTACCACTTGGGCCAGATCGTGGCGCTACGACGACTCATCGGTGCCTGGAGGGATCCGGCGGGCCCAGCAAGATAGCCGAGCACGGCCGTGATAGCCGTTTGAGGTCAAAGTACGCGCTTAAGAATCCGGGAGCGTTCGTCGCAATAGCCAGAAGAGCGTCCGGCTCTCTACCCTCGCTCGATGCATCCCCAGTTTTTCTAGTATCCGGAGCGAGCCCACATTGTCATCATCACATCTTGCGTCGGCCCGATTAGCTGCCCTGCTGTAACCGTGCCGACATCAATCCTGTCAGGTGCCTGATAGATCACCAGCATCGAGATCAGGTATAGATTGGTGCGTAGCCGCCCCGCACATTTGCATCCCCGGAGGTGACAGGTGAATAGAGTTCTGGCGATCCTCATCCTGGCGTTACTCTCACTGGTCGCTCTGTCGGCACCCGGTCATGCAGGCCAGGATGGACCGGGTCAGTCGGTCAAGGTAGGAACGCTCCCATCCCACCCCATAGCTCCGCCACCAATTCCGTTCGGCCAGGACGGACCTGGCCAGTAAATCCAGGTTCCTGTTATCCTGATTCGACGCTCCAACGGCATTCGCGGGGCGGCTACCGCGACGCCAGACGTCCCGATCAACTGAGCTGCCGTCGGAACCGCCAAACGCTCAAAGAAACGAGTACGGCCGTAAAGAGGAGCAACGCCACCAGATTCGGCCAGAGCGCGTCGAGCCCGGTGCCTCTGAGCATCGCGCCCCGGGTAATGCGGCCGAAGTGGTAGATGGGGTTCAGGACGGTGAACGGCTGCAACCAACGCGGCATCGCCTCTACGGGCGTGAGCGCGCCAGACAGGGACGCGAGCGGCGGGTTCACAAAGAAAATCGTCAACTGCGCCTGTTGCGCGGACTTCGTGAAGGTCGCGATCATGGTCCCGATCCCGATGCCGGAGAGCAGGCACAGCAGAGCGCCGCCGAGCACGAGCAGGAGGCTGCCGCGAAACGGCACCTGGAACACTACCCGACTCAGCCCCAGCGAGAGCAGCGCCATCGCGAACAGCAGCACCACGAGCGGGGCAACCTTGGCCAGGATGATCTCCGCCGTCGTGGCCGGGGACATCAGAAGCTGCTCGATCGTCCCGACCTCCCGCTCCTTGAGCATGACCGTCGAGGCGACGATGGCGCCGTTGAGAATCAGGAGGATGCCCAGCACTCCGGTGGCAATAAACCACGTGCTCACGAGACCGGGGTTGAAGAGGAAGGCCGGATCGAGCTCGACGGATCCTCGACGGCTCACCGGCTGCGCGGCGATCTGCTGAAAGCGGACGTGCAGACCCTGCGCCGCGAGCCCGGCGTTGTACGCTGCGATAACCCCTTCCGCGTACCCCCGGCTGATCTGGGCGGTGTTCACGTTCATCGCGTTGAGCAGGAACTGCACGGTGGTGGGCCGGCCGCGCACGAGGGTGCGGGCGTAGTCGTACGGAATCACGATACCGGCATCGGCCACCCCACGGCTGATGGCGTCCCCCAGCCGATCGGCCGAGAGGTAATAGCCGGCCAAGCGGAAGCTCTGGCTCTGCGTGAGCACGGCCACCAACTCGCGGCTCTCCGGTGTCCGGCTCTCGTCCACCACGCCTAGGGCCACGTCGGCCACGGTAGAATTCAGCACGGAGCCAAACACCAGGAGTTGGAGCACGGGGGCTACGGCGAGCGAGAAGACCAGGCGCCGGTCGCGCAGGATCTGCCGAAACTCCTTCGCGGCGAGGGCCCGCCACCGGTCGGATAGGAAGGCGCGCAGGAACATCGTCGGAGGCACCTAGTCCGACAGCTGCATGCGGTGGATGGTCCGCCAGGCCAGCGCGTAGAAGATCCCGCCGATCACGCCGGGGATCAGGACTTTGTACCACACCGCCGGCCACCCGCCGCCCTGGAGGAGCGCGTCGCGCACGACCTCGATATAGTACCGTCCCCACACCAAGTTACTGATCCATCGGAGGCCCGCGGGGATGTTCGTGATCGGGAACAAGAGTCCCGACAGGAGCATCACGAGGAGGAATCCGCCGAGAGACACCGCCTGCAGTGCGGCGGCCTGGTTGGGCACGGCGGCCCCGACCATCGTGCCGAAGGCCACCACGCAGAAGGCATACAATATCGTGGCCACGAAAAACGGCGTCGGGTCCCCGGCGAAGCTGAGCCCGAAGTATGTGAAGAGCAGGAGGAGCAGGATCAGCGCTTCGGCCAGCGCCACGGCCATGAACGCGAAGATCTTCCCGAGCAGGAACTCACTGCCGGAGATGCTGGACACATAGACCTGCAGGATCGTCTTCTGTTCGCCCTCTTTCGCCATCGCGAGTGTGGCCAGCAGGGCCGGGAACATCGAGAGCCCCAATACGAAGATGCCCGGCCCATAGAACTTCTTGGACGATTCGCCGGGATTGTACCACAGCCGGATCGCCGCCTGTACCGGCGCGGGGCGCGTTGCGCCCACCGTTCGATCGTTGTACGCTCGCACGATGCTGGCGGCATCGCCCGAGATCAGCTTGGCCGTGTTCGCGTCCGCACCATCCACCAGGAGCTGCGCGGCGGCCGGAACGCCGCGGGCGATGTCGCGGCCAAAGCGGGCGGGAATGATCAGCGCCGCGCGCGCCGTGTTCGTCGTGAGCGCCTGCTCTGGCGCCCGGTCGACGGGCCACGGCACGAGGTGGAATGTGAGGGAGGCGCGGAACGCGTCGAGGAACTCGTGTGATGCAGCGGAATCGTCGAGGTCCTGCACCGCAAGAGGGACATTGGTAACCGACAGCGAGAACGCCGTGCCCAGCAGCAAGAGGAGCCCCACTGGCAGCCCGAGGGCCAGCGCGAGCGACAGCCGGTCCCGCAGGAATTGGGTCAGCTCCTTGCGGGTTTGCGCCAGCGTCCGTCTCATCGGTTCACGCGCTCTCCTCGGACACCCGGCCCTGCTCTCGCGCCTGCTCTACGACGCTGATGAAGACGTCCTCAAGGGAGAACCGTCCCTCCCGGGCGTTGATGACGCGGACCCCGTTCGCCTGCAGGACCCCGGCGGTCGCGCGCATGGCCCGCTCCGCGTCCTCCTCGGTGATGACGTGGAGCCGATCCCCGAACAGCGAGACCCGCCAGGGCGCGGTGCCTTCCTTCAACACGTCCGCCGCGCGCTGCGGGGAATCCACACGGAATTCCAGCAGGTGGCTGTGGGCCATCTCCCGCCGCTTGATGTCGCTCGGCGGACCTTCCACGACGAGCTCGCCGGCCACCATCAGCCCGATCCGGTTGCACTGCTCTGCTTCCTCGAGGTAGTGCGTCGTGACCAAAATCGCGGTGCCGGCGTCGGCGAGCTGGTTGATCATGCCCCAGAAGGCGCGACGCGCTAGGGGATCGACGCCCGAGGTCGGCTCGTCGAGGAAGAGGACGCTCGGCTCGTGCATGATCGCCGCACCGAAGGCGACGCGCTGTTTCCACCCCCCGGGCAGGCTTGCTGTCATCTGGTCTTGCTTCCCCTCGAGTCCGGAAAATGCGAGCACCCAGCGCGCCTTCTCCTCGCGCTCGTCGTCCGGCACGCCGTAGACGCCCGCGAAGAACCTGAGGTTCTCCGCTATCGTGAGGTCGTTGTACAGCGAGAATTTCTGCGACATGTAGCCGACCCGCTGGCGTACCTGGGGCGAGCGCACGGTGCCCCGTTCACCCGCCAGTTCGACCTGTCCGCTTGTGGGGTCGAGGAGGCCGCACAGCATCTTGATCGTCGTCGTCTTGCCTGCGCCGTTGGCGCCCAGGAGGCCGTAGATCTCGCCGTAGCGCACTTGGATGGCGACGTCCGCGACGGCCGTGAAGCTCCCGAACCGTTTCGTCAGCCTCGTGGCCCCGATCGCGGTCCGGCCGCGCGTGCCGGCGTGGTCGTGCCGCTGGGGGAAGGGTGCGGCAGCGGGTTCCTGGCCTAGGCCGCGCAGCGTCGCGACGAATGTGTTCTCGAGTGTGGGCTCATCGACGCGCATCTCCTCGATGGGCACGCCTGCGCGGCCCATCGTCTCCTCGACGAGGCGCCGCGCATCATCCGCGTTGTGGACGAGGAGGTCGAGGCGGTCGCCAAATCGCTGGACATCGATGATCTCGCGGCCGGGGCCGCTGGTCTCCATCAGGGCGTGCTCGGCATCGCTCAGCGCCGTGGTGCGGAATTCGATCCGTTGGGCGTGCAGGCTCGCCCGCAGCTCCGCCGGAGGTCCCAACTGGTGAATCACACCGAGGTGCATGAGCGCCACCCGGTGGCAGCGCTCGGCCTCATCAAGGTAGGGAGTGGCGATCAGAATCGTCAGGCCGTCTGCGGCGAGGTGCGCGAGCGCATCCCAGAACTCGCGGCGTGAGACCGGGTCCACACCGGTCGTCGGCTCGTCCAGCAGCAGCACCTTGGGCTGGGGTACGAGGGCGCAGGCCAGCGCGAGCTTTTGCTTCATGCCGCCGCTGAGCTGTCCGGCCAGCCGGTCCGCGAATCGATCCATGTCGAACAACCGGAGATACCGGCGGCCCCGTTCCGTGATATCCCGGAGCGGCACCTGCCGCAGATCGCCGACATACCGGAGGTTCTCTGCGACGCTTAAATCCGGGTAGAGGCTAAACGTCTGGGTCAGATACCCCGTTTGCGCACGGGCCTCGCGCGCGGGGCGTCCGAATACCTCCGCGGTCCCTGCCGTGGCCTCCATGACGCCGGCCAGAATCTGGAAGGTCGAGGTCTTGCCTGCGCCGTCCGGGCCGATCACGCCGAAGATCTCCCCTGCGCGGACGTCAAACGCGATGCCCCGGACGGCCTCGATCGATCCATAGCGCTTCCACAGGCCGCTGACGCGAATCGCCGTGCCCGCCGGCGTGGCCTCGGCGCGTTCGTTGACGGTGGAGACGGCGCCCCCGGCCATCACTGACTGTGCCAGCCCTTCCAGCCCGGCGGCCACGCACCCCCGCTCACCAGGATCTCGCCGTCGGCCGGCATGCCCGGCTTGGCGAGGCCGGTCGCGCCCTTGAGTTGCAGCTTGACGCCAACGACCTGCTTGACGCGGTCCTGGCGAAAGTAGGTGTTTTCCGGCGTGAACGTGGCCTGAGGATCGATGCGGAGGACCAAGGCGTCGACGGCCCGATTCGGATTCGAATCGAGGTACACGTGCGCCGGCTGCCCGATCTTGACCTTGCCGATCTGCCCCTCAGGGATAAACCCACGCAGATAGACCTGGCTCAGGTCGAGGAGCGTGACGATTGACGTCCCAGCGGTCACGACCTCGCCCGGCTCGGCGGAGCGCGTGATCACCGTTCCGCCGAAGGGGGCGCGAACCACGAGATCCTGCCGGTTGGCCTCCGCCTGCGCCAACGCCGCACGGGCCTGCGCCACCTGGGCGGTGGCGCTCCCGATCGTCGCGTGCTGCTGGACGATCTGCTTCTCTACGGCGGCCATCTGGGCGCCGCGGATCCCAGGATTGGCGAGGTTGGCACGGGACGCCGTCAAGGCACCCTTCGCGGCCGCCACGCGCCGCTGTGCCGCCGCGAGCGCCGCCCCCTGCGCCTCGGCCGCCGTGACGGCCTGCACACGCTGCTGTTCCGATACGGCGCCCTGCTGGGCGAGCCGTGTGAACGCGTTCCGGTTAAAAACCGCATTTTCGTAGGCGGCGCGCTGTTGGGCCACGTCGGCTTCGGCCGCGGCCAGGTCCGCCTCGCCCTGCCGTACCCGGCCCTCGGCGTCGGTCACCGCTTGTGCCATGAGGAGCTGATTCTGTTGCAGCTGCTGCTGGAGTACCGCGATCTGGTCGTTGGCGGCCTGCGCCCGCGCCTCCGCATCCCGCAAGGATGCCCGGGCCTGGTCCTCTTGGGCCCGGAGTTGTACGTCATCGAGAATCGCGATGACGTCCCCCGCCCGCACGCTGTCGCCTTCGCGCACCCGGACGTCTAAGATCTTCCCCGCCACCTTCGGGGCGATCGCTGAGTCGTCGCCCTCGATCCGGCCACTGAGCGTGACGATGCTGTCCGGCACCGGAGGCACGGCAAAGTACGTGCGCCAGACGTAGACGCCGAGGCCGGCGAGCACCACGAGCGCAATGAGCCCGAGCGACCGCCGACGCGCGTGCGGCCGCGCCGCGGAGGGGGCGACCGGTGGCGCCTGCGCGGGAGCGTGAGCAGCGTCCTGGGCCGTCATGTCCGCCTCCGAACGGGTATGGACGACGCGCGCCCACGCCAGGACTTGAACGCCTGGAGATATGCCAGCGAAAAGTCGGCGATGTGATCCGCGATCCGGTCCACCTGCGCAGGCGTCATCTTCAATTCCGGCCACAACCTCGCCAGAATCGGGCGCGCCACGACGTAGTGGACGATCTGCCCGATGACGCTGTGCGTGCACAGCCGCGTGGTGTCGTGATCGCGCGGCAGCCCCAGGATGGCTCCGACGATGTCCCTGAGGCGATCGTACATCGGCCGCAGGGCCTCATTCACGACGCGGGACATGGCCGGGGTAGGCTGCGCGAATTCATGGGCCATCAACAGCACGAGCCGCGCCGGCCGATCTCCCTCCCCCACGCCCCGAAGCCTGAGTTTGATCAAGCGCCTGAGGGCCTGCTCGGGCGGGACGTTCTGGCCCGCCACCGAGCGCATGGGCTCGAGCTGATCCCCACGCACCGCGTTCCGCAGCACCTCGGTATACAGTCCCAACTTGTCTCCGAAGTGATAGTTGACGGCCGCGATGTTGGCCCCCGCCCGCGCGCAAATCTCGCGGACGGTTGCGTCGTGGAACCCGCGCTCCGCGAAGACCGCGCCGGCGGCATCGAGCAGCTTCGCGTGGGTAGGATCGCCGGCGCGTGCCTTCGCCGGCTCCCCCTCTGGGGATCGCCTCGCCTGAAGATTCGGCATTTCAAACACCAGTTTAAATCATGCATTTTAGAAAGTCAAGCCCCGTGATGTTATCATGGACGGCGGACACTCTTCGTCCCCGCGCCATGTAGAACGTCATCCAGTTCGGGTTACATCGTGCCGACGTACACTGCGATGCTGCGAGGAATGAATGTGAGCGGACACAACACCATCCGCATGGAACATCTTCGTGCATTGTGCGCGGCGTTGGGATTTCGGAATGTCGAGACGTACGTCCAGAGCGGCAACATCGTTTTCCGAGCCCCTTCGACGTCGCCATCCTTGCTCTCGAAGCGCATCAGCGAAGCCATTCTCCGTGACGTGGGCTTCTCCGTGCCCGTCCTCGTCAAGACACGGCGAGAAATGGGCATCGTGATCAAGCGCAACCCGTTCTTGAAAGAACACGGCATCGATCGATCGAAGCTGCACGTCACGTTTCTTTCAACGGTCGTGTCAAAAAGCGCTCTGGGGAACCTGGACGGCCTTTCCACCACACCAGATCGGTTTTCCCTTCGCGGCCGGGAAATCTACCTGTATTGTCCCGGCGGGTATGGCAAGACCAAGCTCTCCAATGCCGCGTTTGAAAAAGCGCTGTCAGTCAGCGCGACGACTCGGAACTGGAACACCGTCACCACATTATTTGAAATGGCCTCGAAACTCTGATGAAAATCCTGAGCTTCGCATCTTCGCGTGTGTTCCGGACCTGGCTTGCCAAACACCATCGCCAACCGGACGGCATCTGGCTGCGCATTTACAAAAAGGACTCGGGCGTCGCCACCGTGACGTATGCAGAGGCGCTTGATCAAGCCCTGTGCTTTGGTTGGATTGATGGACAAAAACAGCCCTTGAACTCCCGATCCTGGCTACAGAAATTCACGCCGAGGCGCCCCAAAAGCGGATGGTCCAAGATCAATACGCGGCATGCCCACCGCCTCATGAAATCCGGGGACATGGCCCCCGCCGGGCTGAACGAGGTGAACGCCGCCAAGGCGGATGGTCGATGGCAGGCTGCCTATGATTCATCCAGCAGCCCCGTCGTGCCGGATGACTTTCTCAGGGCGCTCGGGAAAAACAAGGAGGCGCACACCTTCTTTAAAACGCTCAACAAGGCGAATGTGTATTCGATAACGTACCGGCTCCAGACGGCAAAGAAGCCTGAAACCAGAGAGAAGCGAACGCGAGCGATCGTGGAGATGCTGGCCCGGGGAGAGAAGTTTCATTGAATCACGATGTCATGCACCGAGCCGAGGCGCATGCGGATGTCACACGGTGAGGGAGCGTCACGTGCAATGAGCCACCAGCATCCTCGCGTGCTGCTCGATCACGTCCTGGTCGCGGTCCCGGACCTGGCCGAGGGCGCCCGCCGGTTCGAAGAGCGGTACGGGCTTCGCGCTCTGGAGGGAGGGCGACATCCCGGAATCGGGACGGCAAACATGATCGTCCCCCTCGGATCGTCCTATCTAGAGCTCATCGCGGTCGTTGACCCTGAAGAGGCCAGCCGGACGCCTACCAGGGGCCGCATCACCCGGGCGCTCTCCGAGGGCCGGACGTTCGCCACGTGGGCGGTCCGCACCGACAACCTCGACGCGCTGCGCGCGCACCTCAAGGAGGCGGGAGTGAAGCTGTCGGAGCCGACCCCTGGGGCACGAAAGCGTCCGGATGGCGTGATCCTTCGCTGGCGCACACAGTTCCTGGCGGCGGAGGAACCAAGCGCGCTGCCATTCGTCATCGAGTGGTCGGTACCGCCCGGGATGCATCCTGCCGAAGCCCCGGTCGACCACCCGTCGAAAGCCCGAGGCATCCGCGCAGTGCGATTGGGGGATCCCGACCCGGCCGGCACCTCCGTGCGGATTCGATCACTGCTGGGGAACGACATTCACTTCGAGGTTGAACGAGCCGGCACCGGCGGGGTCCTGGCCGTGGAGATCGACACGCCCGGCGGTGTCACGGTGATCCGCTAGCGATGCCGTCTCTGACCACTCTCCCTCCCTGCATCACGAGCGAGACCCGATGCAGCGCAGCGATGTCCTCGGTGGGATCGCCTTTTACCGCGACAAGGTCGGCCAGCGTGCCCCTGCCGACGGCCCCAAACCGGTCCGGCATCCCAATGGCCGTGGCTCCGTGAGCGGTCGCCGCGACCAAGGCATCTGCAGGACTCATGCCGCAGGCAACCATATATTCCAGTTCCCGGGGGAGCGATTCAAAATCCCCCAGGCCAAAGAAGAGATCGGTCCCGGCCGCGATCGTCACGCCGGCGGCCATCGCGATCTGGAAACTCTCCACGTGACGCTTGGCGCGCACGGGGATCGACCGCATCATGGGCACCGCCTTGAATTCCTCCCATCGGTCCATGATGAGTTTTGACACCAGGAGCGTGGGCACAAGTACGACCCCTTGACCAGCCATCTCCCGCGCCGTCTGCTCATCCAGGTCGCATCCATGCTCGACCGTATCGACACCGGCCCGCAGAGCCATTCGAGTCGAATCTAGGATCGAGGCGTGGCAGGCCACGCGCCTCCCCAGGCGGTGCGCCTCGTCAACCAGGGCATTCAACTCCTCCTGGGTGAATTCGACAACGTTCAGGGGACCGTTGGTCGTCACCTTGATGAAGTCGGCGCCCGCCTTCACCTGTTCGCGCACCGCCTTGCGGCAGTCGTCGGCCCCATCGGCCTCGCGGGCCATCCCCGGGAGGGCCGGGGGCTCGGACCCGTGACCCCCTGTCATGCAGAGAATGCGACCGCAGGGCACGACCCGAGAGCCGGAGATGTCCCCCCGGACCACCGCGTCGCGCACGGCGATCGCGACCCCATCCGTCGTCCCGACATCGCGCAGCGTCGTGATGCCTGCCGCCTGCGCAGCGCGTGCGTTGCGCGCGGCCCGCAGCGCAATGGAGGCGGGACTGGTCTCGAATCCCCGCGACCCCCAGCCCAGGTGGACGTGCAGATCAACGAGGCCGGGCAGCAGGGTGCACCCGGTGAGGTCCACGACTCGGGCCGACCCTGGATCGCCGACCGTTGCGGATGGGACCACATCGGCGATGCGGTCCCCCTCGACGACCACGGCGACCCCCGCCAGGGCTCGCCTGGCGGTAACGTCGAAGACCTTCGCGCCGCGCAGGATGATCCGACTCATGACCCGCCTCCTTCGCTAGATCTGCAGCTTCGGGTCGAAGGCATCCCGCAACCCGTCACCGAGGAGATTGAACGCCATCACCGCCAGGAACACGCACAGGCCGGGAAAGAGCGACACCCACCAGGCGATGCCGAGATACGCCCGGCCGTCGGCGATGATGTTCCCCCAGCTCGGCCGCGGAGGCTGCACGCCCAGGCCCAGAAAGCTCAATCCGGCCTCGGTCAGGATGGCCAGCCCGATACGGAGCGTCGCCGAGATGACGATCACCGGCACGACGTTCGGCAGGATGTGCCTGATAATGATCCGCGCGTTGGATGCCCCGGTGGCGTGGGCCGCCGCCACGAAATCGCGCGCGCGCAAGGTGAGGAACTCCGCCCGCACGAGACGGGCCGTCGGAGGCCACGCCGTGAGCCCGATGATCCAGATCAATCCGGGAATGCTCGGCCCAAACAGCGCGAGAAACGCCACGGTCAGGAAAAAGACCGGGATCGCGATGACCATGTCCGTCAGCCGCATCAGCAGTCCGTCGAGGTGGCCGCCGAAGAACCCCGCCAGCGCTCCCATGAAGGTCCCAAGCACGATCGAGACCAGCATCGACAGCACCCCGATCGCCAGCGAGACGCGCGAGGCGATGATGATCCGGCTCAGGATGTCCCGCCCCAGCTGATCCGCCCCGAGGAGGTAGGGGGCCCCCGGAGGGTGGAGGACATCCGGGATATGGGGCTGATCTGGGGGAAACGGCGCCAGGCGCGGCGCGGCAACCGCGACGACGACAAAGAAGAGCATCAGCCCGGCGCCGAGGATCGCCCGCGGATTGCGGAGGAACCGCTGCCAGGGCCCCCGGCGCCGGCCCGCGGCCCGCACCGGAAGGGACGGCGCGAGAGCGTCCAGGCCCGCTGAGCGGCTAGCCATGCCGGATGCGGGGATCCAGGTAGAAATAGCCGATGTCGGCCAGCAGGTTGCTCAGCACCACGAGCATCCCGGCGATGGTCGTCGTCGTCAGTACGGTCGGATAGTCGCGGGACAGCGCGGAGTTTACCGCAAGCTGCCCAACCCCGGGGAGCGCAAAGACGGTCTCGATCACGACCGAGCCGCTCAACAGAAAGGGGACGAGCAGCGCCAGGATCGTCACCACCGGGACGAGAGAGTTCCGCGCGACGTGCCGCAGCATGACGGCGCGCTCCCGGAGGCCCTTGCTGCGGGCCACCCGGATGTAGTCCTGGTCCAACGTCTCCAGCAGCGAGGACCGCGCATAGCGGACCAGCACCGGCAGGATGCCGAGCGCCTGCACGACGGTGGGCATGACGAGGTACGGCCAGATGACGAAGAGATCGTACCCCGAGGTACCCGCGGGGCGGAGGCCGCTGGCCGGCAACACTCCGAGCCGCTCGGTGAACACGAAGATCAGCCCCAGCCCGAACCAGAACGTCGGGAGCGAAATGCCCAGCAAGGAGAACAGTGTCGCGCCGTGGTCCACGAGGCTGTACGGGCGCCGCGCGGATAGAAAGGCGATCGGCGCCGCCAGGAGGACCGTCATCACGATCGACGTCGCGGTCAAGATCAGCGTCGCGGGGAGCGCCTCGGTGACCCGCTGGATTGTCGGTCGCCGGTCGCTGAATGCACGGAGCCGGCCGGTGAGCAGGTCCCGCATCATGGAGATGTACTGGACGGGGAGCGGGCGATCCAGTCCGAGCTGGTGGCGCATCTCGGCGAGGTCGGCCTGCCCCCGCTGCTCAGGCGGGATGAGAAACGTCACCGGGTCCCCCGGCGCCAGCACCAGCAGCGCAAACACGATCCCCGTGACTCCGAGCACGAGCGGGACCAGGGCGATCACGCGCCGGGCGAGATACGCACCCACCCCGGAAACTATCTCACCGGCTCCGCCACGTGGGGATGGAACTGAAAAACGCGAACAGCGAGTTGACGCCCCCGGGCAGCGTCAGCGTCTTTTTCACTCCCCAGATGACGTCCGGCCGCACCGTCATCACCCGCGGGACGTCCCGCAGCACCAGCTCCTGGATCTGATCGTAGAGCGCTTTCTGCCGCGTCCGGTCGCGGGTGGCATTGGCCTCATCGAGAAGCCGGTCCATCTCCGGATTATTGTACCCGCTGATCTGCGCGACGGACCCGGTGCTCTTGAAGCCCGTCTCCAGTTCGCTCTGCGGCGGGAAGAGGAGGTTGAACCAGGCGATGCCCACGAGCTCGATTGGAGCGCCCGGGACGAAGTAGCGGCCGAAGAAGTCGCCCCGCTCGATGGCCTGCACGTCGATCTCAATGCCGACCGCCCGGAGGTACTGCTGGATCAGCAGCGCCTGATTCTGAAAATCCTTGCCGGCGAGAAACGCGTACTTGACTTTGAAGCGCTGCCCCCCCTTCTGGAGGATGCCGTCCGGTCCCGGCGTCCATCCGGCTTCCGCGAGCAGCTGTTTCGCCTTCGCCGGGTCGTACGTGTAGCCTTTGAGCTGTTTATCGTATTGCCACAGGCTTGGATGAATCGGGCTCTGGACCGTCGTCCCCAGCCCCCGATACAGCGCCCTGAGCATCTCGTCGCGATTGACCGCATAGGCCATGGCCTGCCGCGCCCGCGGGTCCTGAAAGACCGGCAATTTCACGTTCATGGTAAACCAGTAGTTCGTGTCCCCCGGCATGCGCAGCACGCGCACACGAGGGTCGGTCCGGAAGCTGTCATAGGCTTCAGGAATGATGCGGCCGGCATCGATGTTCCCGGCGCGCAACTCGGCGATCACCGTCGCATCCTCGGGAATGAGCTTCAGCACGACGCGCTTCAGGGTCGGAACGCCTCCCCAGTAGTCGGGGGACGCCTCGAAGGTCATGCTTTCCTTCTCACGCCACTCCACCAAGCGGTAGGGGCCGGCCCCGATCGGCTTTCGCACGAACGGCGCCTCTTGCAGACGGGCGACGTCAAGATTGAGGAGCGCGTGTTCGGGAATGATCGGCGCCGTCCCGATCTGCTCGTAGAAGTACGGGTACGGCCGGTTGAGGATGAACCGGATCGCGCGTGGTGTCAGCACGGTGATGCCGCTCACCGATGCGGCCTTGCCGGCCTTGTATTCTTGCGCACCCGCGATCTCCAGGAGGGCGGGTGACGTTGTCGGATACTTGGCGTGCAGGTAGAGCTCGTAGGTGAATTTGACGTCCCGGGCCGTGACCGGGGTGCCGTCCTGGAATTTGGCCGCCCGGAGCGTCATCACGTAGGTCTTGCCGTCGGGGGAGGCCGGGTATTTCTCGGCCAGGTGCCCGGAGACATTCCCCTGACCGTCCACGGCCGTCAGCGAGTCGTTGAGCAAGAGACTGACATAGGACGTCACCGCTTCGGTGCTGCCCAAAATGCGGATCGGGAGCCCCCAAATGGAGACGATGGCCTGCGAGGTGCCTTGGCCGAGCGCGGGAACCCTCGCCCCGCACGCCACCACGAGCGCTAACAGCAGAACACCGATCCGTTTGCTCATCGAAGTCCCCCTTCTCGCTCGAGCCGGTGTCGCCCCTTCACAGCTCGGGCCTGTACCTTCCTCGTCACGTTTTGAAGACCCCGCGTCCGATGGCCACGAGCGTGCCGTCTTCGCCCACCACCTCGATGTCGGCAACCGCAAGAGACCGCCCGGATTTGACCGCGCGGGCGGTCGCGGTGAGGGCGCCTTGTGGCGCCGGGCGCAGGTAGTCCACGCGCAGGTCGACCGTGGGGACATCGTACCCCACAGCGGCAATGATCGCGAAGTCACCGGCGGTATCGATGAGGGTGGCGATTGCCCCCCCGTGGACATACCGGCCCGTCTCGTCGTCTCCCGCAAACAGGTCCTCTCGGAACGGCATGCGGACGACGACCTCGCTGGGGCTCGCCCGCACCATCTCCAGCCCCAGCAACCGATGGAAGGGCGACCGGCGAAGGACGTCCGCGAGGGTCTCGAGCGGCAGGCGTGACACTACCCCCCTCCCCTCAGCACGCCGACCATCTCTTTCGCACGCTTCCGCAGCGCCAGACGGTCGACCTTGCCTGTACTCCCGAGCGGCACAGCCTCGAGGAAGAAGACCCGCCGGGGATGCGCATAGGCCGGGCCGCGCCCCAGAAAAAACTGCGTGAGTTCTTCATCCGTCGCTGCCTGCCCGTCGTGGAGCACCACGAACGCCACGGGGGCCTCGCCCTTTACGACGTGCGGCACGGAGACCACAATGGCCTCCCGGACCGCCGGGTGCCGGAGGAGCGTATCCTCGATCTCCTTGGGGTACACGTTTTCTCCCCCGACGTTGATCATGTCGTCCGTCCGGCCGAGGATGTAGTAGTAGCCGTCTTCATCGCACCGCACGAGGTCCCCGGTGTGCAGCCATCCCTCGCCGTCGAATTTGTTCGCGGTGATCTCCGGCGCCTTATAGTATCCCTTGGCCAGTCCGGGGTTCCGGACCCAGAGCTCGCCCGCCTCCCCGGTCTGAGCCTCCCGGCCGCCGGGCGTCACCACCCGCACCTCACAGCCCGGGAGCGGCAGCCCCGTGCTCCCTGTTTTTCGGGGACCGAAGCGGGGGCTTTCGAAGACCACCGGACCGCCTTCGGTCAACCCGTAGCCCTCGCTGATCCCTGCGTGAAACGTCGCCTGAAACTCGTGCAGCAAGTCCGGCGGCACCATCGCCGATCCGCACGCCGCCCAGCGCACCGAGCTCACGTCGTACTCCAACAGGAGCTGCTTTTGGTTGAGGATCATGCGAAACATCGCCGGCACGCCCGTGAGGTAGGTGCACCGGTGGCGGGCGATCGCCTTGATCACCTCGCCGGCATCGAACCCGGGCAAGATGACCAGCGCTCCCCCGGCCATCAGGAGCGGCTTCACCGCGGCCGCCATGGCATTCTTGTGGTACAGGGGCACGGCGACGAGGCCCCGGTCGGTCTCGTCGAGCATCATGACGTGCCGCACCATGTCCGCGTTCCAGAACTGCCCTCCGTGCGTCAGCAGCACGCCTTTCGGTCTCCCCGTCGATCCTGAGGTATAGGGCTGCATGCAGAGATCGTCACCCCTGACCGGAACCGTCTCGAATTCCGGTGGAGCCGCCTCGAGCAGCCGCTCGTACGAAAACATTCCCGAAGGCGTCGCTCCCGTCACCACGATCGTGCGGAGGGCCGGGACGTCTGCCTTGAGCCGCGCGGCCTGATCCCGTAGCGTCCGCGACGCGAACAGCACCTCGGCGTCCGAGTGCTCGACGCAGTACCGGAGGGTGTCGTAGCCCAGCCGGATGTTGAGGGGGACCGGCACCGCGCCGGCACGCATGCTGCCGAAGCAGAGCTCGATGAACGGCCACTCGTTCGGGAAGAGGAGGGCCACGCGCTGCCCCTTGTGGACGTCCAGGCCCCGGAGCAGGCGGCCGACGCGCTTCATCCGCGCATCGAGCTCGCCGTAGGTCAGCGTGACGTCGCCCTGGATGACGGCCGGCCGCTCAGGAAAGGCCCGCATCGGGATGTGGGCGAGGTCACCGAAGTTGCCCGAAGGCGCCGGCATCACCCTACTCCTGGGGACGGATGATGACCTTGCCGAAGACTTCGCGGTCCTCGAGGAGTCGCTCGCCTTCGGCGGTCTGTGCCAGCGGCAGCACCCGATCGATCACGGGCCGGATCCGCCCGGCGCCCGTCGCGTCCAGCAACGCCAGCAGATCCGGCCGGCTCCAGCCGTCTGAGCCGAGGATGGTGAGTTCCCGGACCCAAATGTACCGGATGTCGGTCCTGGCGTCGAACCCGGTGGTCGCTCCGCAGGTGAGGAGGCGCCCTCCTTTGCGGAGGCTCCGCAGGCTCCGCGCCCAGGTCTCGGCGCCGGTGTAGTCGACCACCACATCCACTCCACGCTTGGTCGTGAGCCGCCACACCTCGCGGTCGAACTCCCCGTCCCCCGAGTTGATCAGGTGATCGGCGCCGAGCGCCCGCAGCCTCGCAAGCTTGTCCTCCGTCGAGGCCGCGGCGTACACGATACAGCCGGCCATTTTCGCGATCTGCACGCACGCCGTGCCCACGCCACCAGAGGCTCCCAGGATCAAGACATGCTCCCCGGGGCCGATCCGGCCCCGCGTGCGCAACATCCGCCAGGCCGTCCCGTAGGCGATCGGCAGGGCCGCCGCCTGATCAAACGCCAGGATGTCAGGAAGGGGGATAAGGTTTGCCGCCGGCACGAGCGCGTATTCAGCCAGTCCGCCCGGGGCGTCCTCTCCGATGGCGCCGTGCTCGATCGCCGGGTCGACCAGTACCCGCGTTCCGACGGCGAGCCCCGGCGCCTCCGGGCCGATCTCCGCGATCACGCCCGCGATGTCGCCCCCGCTGACAAACGGCAACGGCGTCCGCTTGCCCGGCATACCGCGCCGGACGAAGATGTCAAGGTGGTTGAGGCTGCAGGCGTGGACGCGGACCACCGCCTGGCCTGCCTCGGCGCGCGGGGTGGGCCAGTCCTGCTCCAACGTAAGCTTGTCGCGTCCGCCGTGCTCGTGGATCACGATCGCCCGCATGACGGCCTCTTTTCTGGATCCCCTCGGGTTCTCCTCGTCGCGCCGCGGCGGCTAGGCCCGCACGCGGATCCTCGGATCGAGCGCGTCGCGGATGCCGTCTCCCGCGAAGTTCAGGGCGATGACGGTGAGAAAGATCGCGAGTCCCGGGAACGTCGCCACCCACCATTGCGCGAGAAGCTCCCGGCCGGCGCTGACCATCGCCCCCCACTCCGGCGTCGGCGGCGTCGCACCGAGGCCGAGAAAACTCAAACCGGCGCCGGTGACGATCGCCGCGCCAAGATCGATTGTGGCAAGGACCACCATCCCAGGCAGGATGCTCGGCAAGATCGCGCGGCGGAAGATGCCCCACGGGGTGTGCCCGATCGCGGTGGCCGCCTCCACGTACTCAAGAGTCCGGACCGCCAGCACTTCGCCCCGCGCCAGACGCGCGTAGGGGGGCCACCACACCAGGACCATCGCGAGCCCCGCATTGACCAGGCCGGGCCCGAGCGCGACGACGATCGCCATCGCCAGGATGATTGCCGGAAACGCCATGACGAGCTCCGTCACCCGCATCACCGCCTCGTCGACCCATCCGCCGAAGAACCCGGAGAGCGCGCCGGTGAACATGCCGGCCACACCGGCCAGCGCCACGACCGAAAACGCGAGGGTCAGCGTATAGCGCCCACCGTACAGGACGCGGACTGAGACTTCGCGCCCGAGATCATCGGTGCCGAACGGATGGCCCACCGAGGGCGGCTGAAACGCCGCCTCGAGGCGTTGCTCGTCCGGTCCGTGGGGCGCCAGGATCGGCGCGGCTATTGCCGCCCCTACTCCGAGGCCGACGATCACGCCGCCGAGGATCAACCCGACCGGCCGGCGCCGGCGCCGGGGGCGCTCAATCAAACCGCACCCGAGGATTCACCAGGACGTAGAGAACATCGACGCAGAGGTTGACCATCACGTAGATGACGCCGATAACGAGGGCCACGCCCATCACCGCGGGAAAGTCGAGGCTGGCCGCCGAGGAAAATGCATACCGTCCCATCCCGGGCCACGAAAAGATGGTTTCGGTCAACACCGTCCCCGACATGAGCTGGGCGTAGAGCGTGCCCCCGATGGTGATCACCGGGATGAGGGCGTTCCGAAGCGCATGACGAAGAACCACACTCCACCGCGCCAGGCCCTTGGCCCGCGCCGTCCGAACGTAATCCTGTGTGAGGACCTCCAGCATGCTCGCCCGCGTGATCCGCGTGACAAAGCCAATGCCGACGGTGGCCAGCACTGTCGCGGGCAACACCATGTGGCTGAGCGCGTCGGCAAAGAGATCGGGTCGCCCGCGCAACAGGGTATCCACGAGATACATGCCGGTCACCGGTTCGGGAGGGATCAGACCCGCCGTGAGGCGCCCCGGCGCGGGTGCCCATCCAAGGCGGAAGTACACCGTGGAGACGAGGAGAATCGCAAACCAGAACGTGGGAATGGCCACCCCCACCGCGGACAGACCGCGCGTGGCCGCGTCGACCGCAGAGTTTCGGGTGGCCGCCGCGAGCACGCCCATCGCGATGCCCGCGCCGAGCGCGGCGAGCAGCGCCAAGGTCGCAAGCTCCACCGTCGCCGGGAGCGAGAGTGCCAGTTCAGACAGCACGGGACGGTTCGTCGCAATCGACATGCCGAGATCGCCATGGAGCAGATGCCTGACATAGATCATGTACTGAACCGCCACCGGCCGGTCGAGGCCCCAGCGGTGGCGGAAGGCGGCGACGAGCGCGGGACTCTGGGTGGCCCGGTCCCCCAGGCTGGTCAAGACGAGATCCGCCGGAAGCAGGTGGGAGACGAGGAAGGTCACGCACGTGATGCCGACGAGGGTCGGCAGCGCAAGGATCACCCGGCGGATCAGATAGCGGCCCATCACCATACCGGGAGGGGACCCGGCGAGCGCAGGTCCCCTTCCCCGCTCTTACTTACGCCGGAGGGAGTCCACCTCGAGGAAGTAGAGCGGGTGGAACTTGAACCCGGTGATGCCGGCGCGCGCCCCCACCAGGTTGGTCGGCTGCGCGAGAAACACATAAGGGGAGTCGGGGGCGGCCAGCATTGTGTTGTACTGTTCGTACATTTTCTCCCGGCTCGGGACGTCCGCCGTCTTCTGCGCCTGCGAGACAAGCTTGGCCGCCTCGGGGTTCTGCCAGTGCAGGCGCTTGTTGATGAACCCGGTCACAAAATACGACCAGTTGTCCGGATCCATGTAGTCGGGGAACCAGAACCCGATCGCGGTCTGGGGTTTGCCCTGGCGGTAGAAGGTGAGGAAGATCGACTGCTGTACCGGCTGGAGGCGGAGGTCGATCCCCACCTTGCCGAGGTCTCCCCGAAGCTTCTGCGCCAGCCGGTCGAGCGGAAGCGCGCCATAGTTCGTCCCAGAGGCCCAGGTGAGGGGCACACCGGCCCGGCTGACGCCGGCCTCTTTCAGGAGCGCGGCCGCTTTGGATGGATCGTGTTTGTAGAGCAGTTGTGTGTTAAGCGACTCGGGGAATCCCAACATCCCGGGCATCATGATGCTCCCGATGCGGCGCCCGTGACCGCGCATGATGCCCGAGACGATGCCGTCATAGTCGATCGCGTATTTGACCGCCTCACGGACCTTGATGTTGTCCCAGGGTGCCACGCTGGTGTTGAGCCCCATGTACACCGTGTAGGCGGACGGATCTTCAAACAGCGTGACGCCGGACTTCCCCTTCAGGCCTTCCGCTTGATCCACGCTCAGGTCGAGAGCCATGTCCACATCGGCCCGCTGGAGGGTGAGCGATTGCGTGCTCGGATCCTTGATATGCTTGACGATGACCTCACGGAAGAACGGCTTGGACCCGTAATATTTCTCGTTCCGCTCGAGGACGATCTCGGTCTCGCGGGTGTACCGCTGGAGGACATACGGTCCCGCGCCTGCCGAATGCGAGTAGAACCACTGCTCGGCCTTGTCGAGGGAGTCCGCCCCAACGGTTTCCACGCCGCCCTGCGCGCGGACCGTCTTGCTGTCGACGATGGAAAACACCCCCGCGGCCAGCGCGGCAAGGAACGTCGCGTCGGGCCCGCCCAGGATCACGCGCACGGTCCGCGGATCGACAATCTCGACGGTCTTAAGCGGATCGGCGAGGAACGAGCCGTAGCCTTTGATGTTCTTTGCCCGCAGCAGGGAGAAGCGGACGTCCTCGGAGGTCACGGGGTTCCCGCTGGGAAACACCGCATCCTTGCGCAGCGTGAACGTGTAGGTCGTAGCGTCCGAACTCACGCTCCATGACTCGGCCAGGTCGCCTTCGATCTTCCAGAAATTCGGCGCCCGTTGCCTGACGAGGCGGCTGTAGATGGGAAACTGGAGAAAGACGCCGCCGACGTCGTACGACTTGCTGGGATCTGGAGTACGGATATCGGAGATGTCCTTCGCAACGACAAGAACGTCGGTGCGAGCGGCGGCGATCGTCGACGTCCCGGAAAGGCCCAGGGACAACCCCACGGCGACGACGGCCGATATGACTCGGGCCATCGAGTTCATATCGTACCCTCCTCCACTGACATGCTCGGCTGGTGCCTTCTGGTCCTACGGAGAAACTCCTCTCTTCCGGTCAGTCGGGATGAGATCGACCGCCTGGGAGAGAACGGAACGTTGCCGTGTTCTACAAGGACCTGACGCGAAGGGGGAGACACATGAAGTTCGGCCTGACGCTTCCGAATCGCGGGGTGCTGTTTGGCGCCATCACGCCGAATCAAATGCTCGAGATGGCCGAGGTTGCCGATCGGTCGGAGCGGTTCGATTCTGTGTGGGTGGGTGACAGCCTGTTGGGAAAACCGCGGATGGAAAGCATCGCCTTGATGGCGGGAATCGCGGCGCGCACGAAGCGGGTGCGGATCGGCCCGGCCTGCATGGCGAGCTTCCCGCTCCGCGATCCTGTGCTGCTCGCGTATCAATGGGCCAGCCTCGATCTGCTCGCCGGGGGGCGCACCATTCTGGTCGCCTGTACCGGCATCGTCCCTCAGGCGGGCGGCGCCGCCGAAGATGCCCACTACGGGGTCAACAACAAGGCCCGGGCCGAGCGGCTCGTGGAATGGATCACCGTCCTCAAACGGCTCTGGACCGAGGACAATGTCAGCTTCGAAGGGAAGCACTGCCGGCTACAGGGCATGACGATCGAGCCCAAGCCCGCGGCAAAGCCGTGGCCGCCCATCTGGATTGCCAACAACTCGCTGGCGTCGCGCGAGGTCGTTGAACGCACGCACCGGCGTGTGGCCCGCCACGCGGATGGTTGGATGACGTCCCTCTCCGATCCCAACGAGGTGGGGTGGCGCCTGCGCGATGTGCGTGAGAAGGCTCGCGAACTCGGTCGCAATCCCGCGGAACTCGAGACCTGCCTCTATCACAACATCAACGTCAACGAGGACCGGCCCGCCGCGCTCGCGGAGACCAAGCGATTCCTTGACACATATTACATGGTGGACATGCCCATGCATCGCGTCGAGAGCTGGACGGCCGCGGGATCTCCCGAGCAGTGCGTGGAGCATCTCCGCGTCTATGAACGGTTGGGAATCGATAGCGTGGCGCTCCGCTGCACGAGCTGGAACCAGATGGCCCAACTGCGCCGCGTGATCGCAGACGTCCTCCCGAGCTTTGCCGGCGCCTCGGCGCCGGCATCCGGATAGGACGCTAGAACAGCGCACGTTCGCAGAACTCGCCCAGCAACCGGACAGTCGCTTCGAGATCCTCCTCGCGCACCGTCTCAATGGGGCTGTGCGAGTACCGCGTCGGGTAACAGACCAGGGCCGATGGGATACCTTTCCTGAGCAGCGCCGCAGCATCGGAGGCGTACGATTGGAAGGCGACGTGCTGGACGGGGATGTCCGCCGCCTCGGCCGCCCGGGCCAGCGCCTCGGTGAGCCCCCGATGGTACCTCACCGCGGAATCTTTGTGTACGAGCACAGGACCTCGTCCCAGCGCACAGGGCACTTCATCGGCGGACACGCCGGGGATGTCGCCGACCAGCCCGATGTCGATGGCAATGGCAAGGTCGTACTCTCGTCCGAGCCCGTCGGCCCCGATCAAACCGCCTTCTTCCTGGATTGTGGAGGCCACCCACACTTCGTAACCGAGGCGAGGCCGGACTGCCCGGCGGGCGACCTCGATCGCGATGGCCAGGGCCGCCCGGTCGTCCATCGCCTTTCCCACGATGTTGCCGCCGAGCCGGCGAGTTGACGGCGGGTTCCAGATGACCGAGACGCCGGGGTGAATGCCGAGCTTCTCCGCTTCTCCCCGCGACCGAAGCCCGAGGTCCACAAAGAGATCGTCCCAGCCGAGGACCTCGGACTCGCGCTTTGCCGCCGACCTGAGATGACCTGTGCGGGCTCCAACCACGCCCGGCACGGTTCCGGCGGCGGTCATGACGAGGCAGTGCTGACCGGCCAGCGTGGAGGACGGGGGCATCCGAGAGCTGAGCGGCCCTCCGCCCGCCATGAGACGGAGAAACCCGTCCGCGGTGATGCTCCGAACGATCACGGCGATCTCATCGGCGTGCGCCAGCAGGACGGCCCGTTTGCCCCGACCGCCCACCTTTGCCAGCACGTTCCCCACGGGCGTCGCAGCGACCTCGCACCCTGCGTCCCGCAACGCCTCGGCCGCGAACTCCTGAACCTCCTTCTCGTATCCGCCCGGACCCGCCAAATCGCACAAGGCTTTCACGAGCTCAAACATTCCACTTGTCCCCCTTCTCTCCCGACTCGCCTTCAGGTGGCGCGGGCTACATCCTGAGCCGGGGATCGAGCGCGTCCCGCAGGCCGTCCCCGAACAGGTTGATCGCCATCACCATGATCATGATGGCGAGGCCCGGAAACGTGGACAGCCACCACGCCGTGGTCATGAACGACCGGCCGTTGCTGAGCATCTCCCCCCAGTCCGGCGTGGGCGGCCGGACGCCCAGGCCGAGGAAGCTCAACGCGGCGCCGGCGATGATCGCACCGGGGATCCCGAGCGTGACCAGGACGATGACCGGGGCGGCGACATTCGGCAGCACGTGGCGGGCGAGGATGCGGGCGTCCCCACAGCCGGCCACTCGGGCGGCTTCAATATATTGGAGCTCACGGACCGCGAGGGTCGAAGCGCGCACCACCCGGATGAAGATGGGCATCCCCGAGACGCCGACCGCAATCATGGCGCTGCCGAGATTGGGGCCAAGAACGGCAATGATGACGAGGGCCAGCAGGATGCCGGGGAACGCCAGCATGACGTCGACCAAGCGCATCACCAGGATGTCGACCGTCCCCCGCGCGTACCCCGACAGGAGCCCTAGGATCGAGCCTCCCACAACCGAGATGGTCACCGCGACCAGGCCCATCGCCACCGAGACGCGCGAGCCGTAGATGATCCGGCTGAGGATATCCCGGCCGAACTGGTCGGTCCCCAGCCAGTGCCGCGCACTCGGCGGCTCGAGCGATTCCGATACGTTGAGCCGGACCGGGTTGCCGTGAGCGAGCCCCTGGGCGGCGAGCGCGGTCGCGATAATCAGCAGGAAGATGACGCCGCCGGCGGTGGCCCCCTTGTTGCCGAACAGGCGGTGCAGCGCATCGCTCCACAACCCGCGAACACGCACCCGGCTCGGGCCGGCGTGGTCACCGGCGCTCATTCGAACCGGATCCTCGGATCGATAAACGCGTAGGACAGATCGACCAGGAAGTTCATGACGACATAGATTAAGGCGAGGACGAGGATGACCCCCTGCACGGTTGGAAAGTCCTTGTTCTGAATCGAGTCGACGACGAGCTTACCAAGGCCGGGTCGTGCGAACACGGTCTCCGTGATGACGGCACCGCTCAGCAGACTGCCAAACTGCAACCCCATCGCGGTGATCACAGGGATGATGGCGTTGGGCAGCGCGTGCCTCAGGATGACCACGGCGGCGTGGAGGCCTTTGGCGCGAGCGGTCGTCAGGTAGTCCAGCCGCAGCACCTCGAGAATGCTCGAGCGCACCAGACGCGCCAGCGTCGCCGCCGAGAGGAGCGCCAGCGACACCGATGGCAACACCAGGCCCCTGAGCCCCGGCTCGCTGGTCGCGGGAACCCAGCGAAAATGGACGGCAAACAGCATGATCAGCAGGAGCGCCAGCCAGAACACCGGAACCGAGATGCCGAAGAGCGCGACCACCATCGACAACGTGTCGGAGAGACTGTTCCGCCTGAGCCCGGAGATCAGGCCGAGGGCGAACCCGAGGAAGATTGCCAGCACCATCGCCACCATCGCGAGTTCCAAGGTGTTCACCCACCGGCTCGAGATCTCCACGGTCACGGGCCGGTCCGTCTGCAGCGACCTGCCCAGGTCGCCGTGCAGCGCTTTCCAAATGAAATCGGTGTACTGGACATAAGCCGGACGGTCCAGCCCCATGGCGTGCCGGATCTGAGCCAGCCGCTCCGGCGTGGCTGTCCGATCGCCCACGTAGATCGACGCCGGATCGCCGGGGATAAGGAAGAGCATCAGGAAGACGACCAGCGACGTCAGGAAGACGGTCGGAAACGCGAGCGCCACTCGCTTTTGGACATAGTTCAACATACGTGGCGGCCCCCCGGCACGTGTCCACGAGACCCCCTGGGCGCCGCGCGAAGCCGCCTGAGGATCAGCCTGGCCGCGGGCCTACTTCCTCAGCCACGTGTCGTAAAAGAGCATATTCGTGGACGACCAATCCAGCATCGCGCCCATGACTTTGCTCTTCTGATAGGCGAAGATGTTCAGCGGGTCGGCAAAATACACCATGATAGCCTCGTTGAGCGCCTTCATTTGAATACGCGTGTACATCTGCCTCCGCTTGGCCGGATCGGTGGTCCCCGCCGCCTCGTCGATGAGCTTGTCCATCTCGGCGTTTTTGTACCGGTTCCGGTTCGTCCCTCCATTGGCATTCGCCGAGTAGAAAAGAATCCGAACGACGTCAGGGTCGGTGTCCGTCTCCCACCAGAATTGAAGGTGATGCTGTCCTGCGCGGACGGCCGAGAAGTACCCCGATTGCGCCAACCCATGGAGGTCGATCTTGATCCCAATCAGCTGGTACATACCCTGCAGGAACGTGGCCATCGCCGTGGCGTCGCCGCTGTCGGAGCGGTAATACAGGCTGAGGACGAGATCCTGTCCGTCCTTTTCCCGGATGCCGTTGGGCCCCATCTTCCAACCGGCTTCGTCTAACAACGCGCCGGCCTTCTTGGGATCGTATTTGTAGACGTTGCACGTCGCCCGATCGTACCCAAATGTCGAAGACGTCAGCGGGCTGCACGCCGGCGCGTACAACCCCTGCCAGATCGCCTTGATCATGCCAACCTTGTCGACACCCCACTCCAGCGCCTGACGCACCCTGAGGTCGTCGGTGGGCGGCTTGGTCACGTTGATCATCATGGTGTTGCCCGACCCGGCCAGCGGCCCCTGGATCAACTGGATGGACCCGTCGTTCTGCAGATTGCGATAGTCCTGCGTGGGCACGTCCTGGATGACGTGGACCTCTCCGGACTTGAGCGCAGCGAGCCGCGTCGAGGCCTCGGGGATGATCCGCCAGCTGATGGCATCCAGGTACGGCGGCCCCTGGTGTTTAAAGATCGACGGGGCCCAACGATAATCGGGGTTCCGGATCATGCGCACCACGTTATCGGTCTTGTAGGAATCGAACTGAAAGGGCCCTGTCCCCACGGGATGTGTCCCGAAGTCCTTCCCGTACTTCTTCACGGCTTCCGGCGAGACGGGCGCCAGCACCGATTGTGCGACCGAGCTCAAGAATGGCGCGTACGGATCTTTGAACTTCACGACGATCGTAGAGGGATCGAGTACCGTGCTGCCCTCATAGGGGCCGATGGCGGAGAATGCCGACTGCGACTTCAGGTCGGGGTTGACGACGCGGTCGAAGGTGAATTTGACGGCCTCCGCGGTAAACGGGGTGCCGTCGTGAAACTTTACGTCCTTGCGAAGGTGAAAGGTGTACTGGTTGGCGGCCGCGTTGACCTCCCACCTCTCGGCCAGGCCGGGAACGAACACCCCCGGCTTGGATTCCCAGACCAGCGTGTCGAAGAAATGGTAGGAGATGCGTCCCACATCGCTGAAGGTGGTGATGTTGGGGTCCAGCGTGTCGAATCTGTTGGTGAGCCCGTACACCAGCTCACCCCCGGCCGCCGGCGGACCCGAGGGAGCCGCGAAGGCACCACGGCGGCCGCCAAGAACTCCACCGAGTGCTGCGGCCGCGCCGGCCCCAAACGCCGCACGTATGAACAGACGGCGCGACATGCGACCATTCAGCCACCCTCCCGCCCCATGACTGTCGCGCCCTTCGGGCACCTTCCTGATCGGGGATGTCATCGCGCTCCTCCTCCCTTGGGATGACGGGTCAAATCCGGTCGCGAGCCCTCACCGGGGCCATCTCATCGATTCGGCGGCAGGCATGCCGCTTCAGATCTCGGAGCGACTGCGCAAAGAACGTCAGCATCCGCTCCCCTCGTGAATGTAGATCGTCGGTCGCCGGGATTTGGAGGTGTCATCGAAATGATAGCGCTGAGAGTGCCGACAGTCTACCGGACGTGGTGCCGGAGGGGTTGCGCCACCGGCACAGAACTCCGGTCTACGCAAGCCATCGCCGCTCTCCGGCTGGATGTGCCCGGCCGGCCAATGATGCGGCAGACCCGGAGGAAGATGACGATGACCCATGCCCGCCTCGTCTGCCTGCTCCTCACGACCGTCTTGACGGTGACCGCGGCGGTGCCCGGCATCGGTGCGCAGGTCCGCGGCGGGACGCTCAACCTCGTGATCGAGTCCGATCCGCCCTCCCTCGATCCGCATAAGACGCCGTCGGCGGATCTCACCCACCAGCTGATCTACGGCACGCTCGTCACGGTCGACAGGAACACGGGCGAGTTCATCCCCTCCCTGGCCGACTCGTGGTCCCTCGGGGAAAACGGCCGGGTGATTACGTTCAAGCTGCATCCCGGGGTGAAGTTCCAGGACGGCGCCCCCTTGACATCCCAGGCGGTGCAGGCAACGATCGAGCGGCTGGTAAATCCCGCGACGGCGGCGCCGGGGGCGAGCTGGATCGGGCCGATCGAACGGGTCGAGACCCCGGATGAGCTCACCGCGCGGCTCGTGTTCAAGCAGCCCTACGCCCCCATCTTTTCCTCGCTCCGCATCGCGTTCCTGGCCATGC
The DNA here is from genome assembly GCA_035703895.1 of bacterium. Classification (NCBI taxonomy): domain Bacteria; species bacterium. The sequence goes on from DASSXJ010000113.1 coordinate 49,986, forward strand.
TCTCCCCCGCAGCCATGGCGAAGCTGGGGAAGGACTACGGGCAGAATCCGGTCGGGACCGGCCCGTTCAAGTTCCGGCAGTGGATTCCGGGGGACCGGATCGTGCTGGACCGTAACCCCGACTACGCGTGGCCCCCGGGGTTCTACAAGAATCGCGGCGCGCCCTACGTCGATGGGGCTGTGGTGCGGATTATCCCCGATGAGTCGACGCGCGTGATCGCCTTCGAGCGCGGCGACCTCGACGTCCTGCCGGCCACCCCGGCGCGCGAAGCGAGCCGGCTGATGCGGAGCGGCAAGTACCAGGTGTTCCGGACGCCGATCGACGGCGGCCTGTACCTCGGCCTGAATGTCACCAAGCCGATCCTGAGCGACGTGCGCGTCCGCCAGGCGCTCGGGTGGGCGGTCAATCGGGACGAGGTCGTCAACTACGCACTGGAGAAGCTCGCGGTCCCGATGGACAGCCCACTCGCACCGACGATCTGGGGGTACGCGCAGGGCCTGAAGAACGCCTATCACTACGATCCCGAGCGGGCGCGGCGGCTGCTGGCGGAGGCGGGATGGAAACCCGGCTCTGACGGCATCCTCCAGAAGGACGGCCGGCCGTTTACGTTCACGGTCTGGACATACCCGCTCGAGACCAACGTGCGCGTGGCGATCGTCCTGCAGACCCAGCTCAAGAAAGTCGGGATCAGGATGAACATCGAGCAGATCGAGACCGCCACGCTCCTCGCGCGCACGCCGAAGGGCGAGCACGACGCAATCCTGATCAGGTACGGCTGGCCGGACGCCGATATTCTCTACTATTTCTTCCACAGCAGCCGGATGGCAAGCACAAACCGCGTGCACTTCTCCAACCCGGAGGTCGACCGCCTTCTCGACGAGGGCCGCGTCACCGTGGATCCCGAGAAGCGCCGTCAAACGTACCGGCAGCTCCAGGAGATACTGCTCCAGCAAGCGCCCTGGATTCCCCTGGCGAGCCCGTACACGATCACGCTCGCGCACCCGTGGGTCCACGATCTCTACGTAGACAAGTACGGCAACCTGCTTACAAACGACCTGTACATCCGCAAGTAGGGACCGACGTGCAGCGCTACATCGCCCAGCGGCTCCTGCAACTCGCGCCGGTCCTGCTGAGTGTCTCGATCCTCGTCTTCCTGATGATCCATCTGGTGCCGGGCGATCCGGTCCAGGTGATGCTTCAGGATTACGGCTCCTCAGAGCAGGCGGCCACGCTGCGGCATGCGCTTGGACTCGACAGGCCGCTCGTGGTTCAGTACGGGTCATTCGTGTGGCGCGTGTTGCACGCGGACCTCGGGCGATCGATCCGGACCGGCCGGCCGGTCGCATCCGAGATCGGCCTTCGCCTCCCCTACACCCTCAGGCTCACGGCGGCCAGCATGGCGGTCGCGATCGCCCTTGGCCTCGCGCTGGGCACGGTCGCGGCGATGCGGCATCGAGGCCTCCTCGACTACGCGGCGATGGTCGCCGCGCTGGCGGGGATTTCTCTCCCGAGTTTCTGGTTCGGGCTGGTGCTGATCCTGATCTTCTCGTACCATCTGCGCTGGTTTCCCCCAGCGGGTGCCGACAGCGCCGCGAGCCTGATCCTCCCGGCCATCACGCTCGGCGCGTCTGCGGCCTCGATCATCGCTCGTCTGAGCCGGAGTAGCCTGCTGGAGGTGCTCCGGCACGAGTTTATCCGGACGGCGCGGGCCAAAGGGTTGGGGGAATTGCGGATCTTGTACCGACACGGGCTCCGGAACGCGCTCATCCCGGTGCTGTCGATCGTCGGGCTGCAGTTCGCCGGGCTCCTGGGCGGGGCCGTCATCATCGAATCGGTCTTCGGGTGGCCCGGGCTCGGCCGGCTGGCCGTCGACGCAATTTTCAACCGGGATATCCCGACGATCCAGGGAATTGTCCTGGTCGCCGCCGCCATCTTCGTGGCGGTGAACCTCTGCGTAGACCTCCTCTATGCTCTCGTCGACCCGCGGATCCGCTTCCAGTGATGCACGTCACGTCTGACCCCGCTGCTGCAGGCGCCCCTCCCTGGCGGTCCAGGACGCTCTCGCACTGGACCATCGGCTACCGGCGGCTCACCCGGCACCACGGCGCCATTGCGGGAGCGGCCCTCATCGCCGGGTTGCTGCTGGGTGCGCTGCTCGCCCCTCATCTTGCCGGCTATGACCCGGCGGAGCCGCACTTCGACCTTCGGCTTCGGCCTCCGTCTACCGCCTTTCCGCTGGGCACGGATTCTTTCGGTCGCGACATCCTGAGCCGCCTGCTCTTCGGCGGCCGCACCTCGCTCGTGGTGGGGGTCATCTCGGTGATCCTGTCGTTTCTCCTGGGGGTGCCGTCCGGCATCATCGCCGGGTACTATGGGGGCCGGATCGACACCGCGATCATGCGGGCCATCGACGTGTGGCTCGCTTTCCCTGGGCTGCTGCTGGCTATCGGGATCGTCGCCGTGCTCGGACCGGGCCTCCCGAACGTCATGCTCGCGATCGGCATCTCCGGCGTACCCGGCGTCTGCCGCCTCGTCCGCGGATCGGTGCTCCCCATCAAGCAGGAGGTCTACGTCGAGGTCGCCCGCGCCGTGGGGGGACGTGACGCGCACATCATCCGAATGCACATCCTCCCCAATGTGCTTGCGCCCATCGTGGTTCTGCTGACGCTCCGTCTGGGAACGGCGATCCTCACTGGGGTCGGGCTCAGCTTCCTAGGGTTAGGCGTGCAGCCTCCCACCGCCGAGTGGGGCGCGATGGTGGCTGAGGGTCGGGCATACTTACAGCAGGCGTGGTGGGTGTCTACGATTCCGGGGACCGCAATCTTCCTCAGCGTGATGGGATTCAACGTGTTGGGCGATGGGCTGCGGGACGCCCTAGATCCCAGATTGCATTGAACTCACGGTGTCGAAATCCGGGTTGCCGGTCCGTCATGACACTGAATGGACAACTCAAGGCCCGACTGGGAGGTGGATGTTCATGCACTACAGCCTGCTGTTCTATCAGAGTCCCGAGGACTTTGCCGCTCGAACGGACCCGCGCAAGCGGGAGGCGTTCTGGGGCGCATTCCTTCCGTACATGAAGGCGCTCAGGGATGCCGGCGTCGTAGTCGCCGGAGCCGGTCTACAGCCACCCGACTCTGCCACCACATTGAGGCTGCAGGGCGACAAGCGCCTGGTGCAGGATGGACCGTACTCTGAGGCCAAGGAGCAACTGGGCGGATTCTTTGTCATCGATGTGCCGGACCTCGACACCGCCCTCGAATGGGCGGCACGCTATCCCGGCAAAGTGGTCGAGGTGCGGCCCAATCTCCCACCCGTCGAGTGAAGGCCGATCAGCGACGCGCATCGCGCCATAGAGCGGGCGGCGTCTGATTCGTACCGCCGTCTCGTCGCCTTTCTCGCGGCGCGGTCACATGATGTGGCGGCGGCGGAGGACGCGCTTGCGGATGCGTTCCTGGCCGCGCTGGAGACGTGGCCGCGCACGGGGGTGCCGCACAAGCCTGAAGCGTGGCTGCTCACGGCGGCCCGCCGGCGGCTGATCGACGGATCCCGCCATGCGCGCGTGGAAGCGGGAGCGCTGCCCGCCCTACTCGCGGCGGCGGACGACGCGCACGCGGCAGCGGGCGCCGACACCGTATTCCCGGACGAGCGGCTCAAATTGCTGTTCATCTGCGCCCATCCCGCGATCGACGCGGCCGTGCGCACGCCGCTCATGCTTCAGACAGTCCTGGGGCTCGACGCGGCACGTATCGCGTCCGCGTTTCTCGTCAAACCGGCGACGATGGGGCAGCGCCTCAGCCGCGCAAAGGCCAAGATCCGCGACGCGGGCATCCGATTTGAACTCCCCGATACTCTGGACTTGCCGCCGCGCCTCGACGCCGTGTTGGAAGCGATCTACGCCGCCTATGGCGCCGGCTGGGACGATCTGGCGGGAGCCGATCCGCGCCGAAGGGGGCTCGCCTCGGAGGCGATCGAACTCGGACGGCTCCTCCGGCACCTGATGCCGGGTGAACCGGAAGTACAGGGCCTCCTGGCGCTCATGCTGCACTGCGAGGCGCGCCGCGAAGCACGGCGCACCGAGGCCGGCGCCTACGTCCCACTGTCGGAGCAGGACACGACGCGCTGGTCCCGGCCGATGATCGAAGAGGCGGAGCAGCTGCTCGCAGAGGCCGCGCAGGCGGGCCGGCCGGGACGCTTTCAACTCGAGGCGGCGATTCAGTCGGTGCACGCGCTGCGCGCGGGAACGGGCGTGACCGACTGGGAGGCCGTTGCCCTGCTGTACGAAGGCGTGGTGCGCGCAGCGCCTACGATCGGAGCGCTCGTCGGGCGCGCCGCGGCGGTTGGCGAGGGCGGCGATGCGGTGAAAGCATGGGCTCTACTGGACGCGATCCCTGCCGAGGCGGTCGAACGGTACCAGCCCTACTGGGCGCTTGCGGCGCATCTCCTCACGCGCCTCGAGCGGCGGGGCGAGGCCGCCGCGGCGTACGACCGCGCCATTGGCTTGTGCGAGGATCCCGCCACGCGCGAATACCTGGCGCAGCGGCGACGATCGCCCTAACGATCTCACCGACGGAGGCACGCGCATGCGATTTGCGATCGCCATTCCCCAGTTCGTCGCCGACGGGACGTTCAATCCTTCCGGTCTCCGCGCCTACCTGGCACGGGCCGAAACGCTCGGGTTCGACAGCGCCTGGACGCAGGAGCAGGTGCTGGGCACGATGCCCAACCTGGGACCGATCGAGACCATGACGTATGCGGCGGCGTGCACGGAACGGCTGCGTCTGGGCTGCGCGGTGTTCGTCACCCCTCTGCACAGCCCGGTCCATCTGGCCAAGAGCCTCAGCACAGTTGACCAGATCAGCCGGGGCCGTCTCGAGGTGGGCGTCGGCACCGGAGGGCGGGGTAGAATGTTCTCCGCGTTCGCGGTCGATCCCGATACACTGGTCACGCGGTTCGTCGAGGGACTGCAGCTGATGAAGGCGCTGTGGACAGAACCTCGGGTCACGTTCAACGGCCGATTCTGGCAGCTCGACGGCGCGGCCATGGAGCCCAAGCCGTTTCAGAAGCCGTACCCACCGATCTGGTTCGGCGGCAGCCACCCGGCCGCGGTCCGGCGTGCCGTCCGGCACGGCGATGGCTTCTTCGGCGCCGGGTCGCAGACAACCGGCCGGTTCGCTGAGCAGGTACGGGTTCTGCGAGACGCGCTCGCGGAGAGTGGACGGTCTGCCGCCGGGTTCCGAATCGCCAAGCGCGTCTACCTCGCCGTGGACGATGACGCCGCGCGCGCCCGGCAGCGGATCGGTGCCGCGTTGAACAAACTCTACGGGTACTTTGGATTACGAGACCTCGAGGCCGTCGGTGTCTTCGGTCCGCCGGAAGCGTGCGTGAAGGGCCTGCGCGCGGTGGCCGACGCGGGCGCCGAGATGATCCTGCTCAATCCGCTCTTCGATGAAGCCGAGCAGATGGAGCGCCTGGCCGCTGAGGTCGTACCCCAGCTGTCCTAGCCGAGATGTCCCCCAGTGATTGACGTTAAAGTCGGAGTAGACGCTCAGCGTTGCCGTGCGCGATCTTGTCTCTGTCGAGAGGAGTGACTGGTGCGGCGTTGATGAAAGTTTGGCCCTCCTCGTTTGTGCTGTACGGGTAGTCGACTGAGAACATGACCCGGTCGGCTCCAACGACCTGCAGCGCGCACACGAGGGGCGGGTGGGCGAAGAACCCGCTGGTGGTGATGTAGAAGTTCTCGACGAAATAGTCCTTGACGGCGTGCTCCAGCTTGGTGACCTCCTGAGTGAGGCACATGTCGATCCGGCCGAGCATGAAGGGAACGGCTTCTCCCATGTGGCCGATGATGCACCGCAAACGCAGGAAACGGTCGAAGACGCCGGCGACAATGAGGCGAAGCGCATGCAAGCCGGTCTCGATGTGCCAGCCCCAGGCGGCGGTCGAAAGCCAGCGGCTAATCGCCGGTGACAAGTTTTCGTAGTACTCCTCCCTCACCGCGGCAGGCGGGAGGCCGGGGTGGAGATAGATCGGGACGTCGAGGTCCTCGGCGCGCTCGAAGATCGGCCAGAAGAACTGGTCGTCCATGAAGCGGTTGTGGGTGCGACCGTTGATCAGTGCGCCCTTGAAGCCGAGCGTGGCAACGGTTCGTTCGAGCTCAGCTGCGGCCGCGTTGGGGTCGGGGGTCGGTAGCGTGGCGAAACCGCAGAAGCGGTCTGGGTGGCGGGCGACGACCTCGGCCAGCGCATCGTTGGCATCCCGGGCCAGGGGAATCGCGGCGGCAGCATCAAGTGTCTCCACGCTCGGATATGTATGGGAGAGGATTTGCATATCGATTCCGGCGGCGTCCATATCGGCAAGCCTCTCGGCTCCCAGGTCGTCGAGCTTCCTTAAGACCTCCGACCCGTGCCGGAGTGCTTGCGGGCCCAGCCTACGAAGGGTGTTGGACCACTCGCCTGAGCTCGTCGCAGCCTTGATCCCCGGGGTCCTGAAGTGCTCTTCGATAGCGATTGTTCTCACATGGGTGCTCTAAGAGAGATTCCGCGGCGCCCCCGTGGCCGGCGGACCCGGACTCCGCCTACGCTCACCCTTTCGGCTGCGCCACGATGCGGATGTAGGGCCTCGGGGACTTCCAGCCCTGCGGATACGTCTTCTTGGCTTCGTCCTCGCTCACGGAACCCGCGATGATCACGTCCTCGCCCTGCTTCCAGTTAACGGGCGTCGCCACCTTGTGTTTCGCGGTCAATTGCAGTGAATCGATCACGCGGATGACCTCGTCGAAGTTGCGGCCGGTGGTCATCGGGTAGACGATGATCAGCTTGATCTTTTTGTCCGGCCCGACGACGAAGACGTTGCGCACCGTCTGATTGTCGGCCGGTGTACGCTTGGACGCGTCACCTGAAGCGCTGGCGGGCAGCATGCCGTAGAGTTTGGAGATGCTCAGATCCGTATCGCCGATCATCGGGTAGTTGGGCGCGAAGCCCTGGGTCTCTTTGATGTCGTTCGCCCACTTCGCATGGTTGTCGACCGGGTCGACGCTGAGCCCGATGATCTTGGTGTTCCGCCGATCGAACTCGGGCTTGAGCTTGGCCATGTACCCGAGCTCGGTGGTGCAGACAGGCGTGAAGTCCTTCGGATGCGAAAACAGCACGGCCCAGGAGCCACCGATCCAGTCGTGGAACCGGACGCGGCCTTCGGTCGTCTCCGCCTCGAAATCCGGAGCAATATCACCAATCTGAAGAGCCATTCACGCACCTCCTCTTGAGCCTCAAGGTCCTTTCCATCCTATCACCTAGGGTCGTACGATCCCGACGATGGGTTTCCTCTTCTTGCGCGCCTTGTCATCCTCGAACACATGCTCGTGAAGACAGGATATAGCCTCATTCTCTATGAGGCAGTGCGGGGAGGTCAAGTGCGCGGTCGTGATTTCGCAATGCGATTACGTGGTCAGATGAACTCCTCAACCACCTTGCAGAACACCTCAGTCACCCGCGGGTCAAACTGGTTGCCCGCACAACGCTTGATCTCCGCCACGGCCTCTGCGACTGTCCGTGCCGGTTTGTAGGGGCGAGCTTCCGTGATGGCCCCATACGCATCCACCACGGCCAGGATGCGCGAGCCGAGAGGAATCGCGTCGCCTGTCAATCCGTCGGGGTAGCCTGTGCCGTCCCACTTCTCTTGGTGATGGCGCACAAGCTTTGCCACGCCGCGCATCCGGTCCAACGAGCTGAGGATCTCCTCCCCGAGGATCGGATGCCGCCGCATGGTCGCCCACTCTTGTTCCGTGAGGCCGCCCGGTTTACTCAGAATGGCGTCCGGTACGCCGATCTTCCCGATATCGTGCAGCCGGGCTCCCCAGCGGATATCCTGTACCTCTCCCTCCGGACAGCCGAGCTCGCGCGCGGTGCGCTCGGCCAGGTCCACCATGCGGTCACCGTGTTCGGCGGTGTATGAGTCCCGAGATTCGATGGCTTGTGCCAGCGCGATCACCATCTGCACGTACGCCTGCTGGAGTTTGTGATGCAGGCGGGCTCTGTGGATCGCCGTCCCCCCGATTTCGGCGATACCTTCCAATAACCGGACTTCGGCATCCACGAACGGATGCGATCCAGCCCTCTTGATGCGCCCGAGGGCGATCGTCCCGATAAACTCTTGTTCGGACCGGACAGGAACAATGACGACGGGGCCGAGCTGTTGATAGCGCGCCACATCCGGTCCGGCAGAAAGGGCGGTCACGAAATCGTCCGTGACGAACGGGGCGCCCGTCTCTACGACACGCCCCGAGGGGGTGCCCGCAAGGGGGAAGGTCGTGCCACGTTCCTCGGTCGGCGTTCCCACCGTGTACACGCGCATGAAGGCCGGCCGGTCTGGACTCAACAAGGCGAGCGAACCATGATCGGCGCACAGTAACCGCATGCCGTGTCCAAGAAGGACGGGGTACATCTCCTCCGGGGCACAGGCCTTTCGCAGCTGCGCACTGAGATCGAAGAAGGTTTCCAGTTCGGCCGCGCGCCGGCGGATTTCCGCTTCCGCCGTCTTGCGCTCGGTGATGTCCACTATGGCGCCTTCGAGATATCGGGTCCGACCATTGACGGCGCGGACGGCGTGAGCGCTCGCGCGGATCCACATCGCCGTGCCATCGTGCCGCCACAGCTTACTTTCGAAATCTGCGACCACCCCCTCCCGCTCGAGCAGCGTCGTCCACCGCTGCCGCGCCTCGGGATCGACATAGAGAGAGGCCGCGTTTACCGCCATCAGTGTTTCGCGATCTGGATAGCCCAAGATGCGCAGAAAGGCGGGGTTGGCATCCAATATTTTCCCGCTCGGCGTGGACCGGTAGAGGCCTATGGGAACGCGTTCGAACAGGCTCCGGTAGGGCGAGTCGCGCGATGGATCCTCGATGCCTCCCGTATGGCGCGCGGTTGTGGGAGGCCCCGCAATGCCGGCCTCCGCTACGGACCGTCGTGAGCGCAGCGATGGCACGTTGCCGGCCTTCGGTTTCCCCACGGCTGCCACCTCGCGGCCGAAAAATGAAACCAGTCGAGCACGGTGCTCGACTGGTCTGCCACGGTAGCTACTGATGCCGCGCTACGGCAACAACTCCACCATGCCTCCCAGTCCCACACTGCACGCCGTTGCCCGGGCGCCGCGGGGCGTGCCCCGAAACCCTGGACGTGGTTAGGGCCTCCTCCACCTTCGATCTCGTGATGCCCATACCCGTGCGTCTTTAGACTCAACCACGATCGGCGTCGGGGGGGGCATCTGCGACCATCGCAATCTTTCGATCGAGCACGATGATGATCACGAGGTGGTCGGCGGCCGTGTCGAGATCGCTGTGGATGCAGACGACCCGCGCGCCCACCGCTTGTGCGACCAGAGTCAACAGCATTGCCCCCCACGCGTCGAGCAGGCTGGTTCGAAATTGCTCGACCAGGCGGCGACCTTCAGGAGTCGCGGCGACATGCGTCTCCGCGGGGGTGAGCACATTCTTGAGGCGCAGCAGGATCATATCGTCGATCAGATAGACCTTCATGTTCTCCGGTCCCCGGCCGACCTGCTGCTTCATTAACCTCGTCAGGGCGTTTCCGATCGTCTCTTCCACTCGACGTCTGAGTTGGTCCAAGTCTCGATTCATCTCCCCATCCGGTATCCAGCTGATATTCGCAGACTGGCTAAGCGCCATAGAGCGAGGCGCGCCACTCTGCCGTCGAAGCATAGTGTAGGGCGCGTCGCGAGAGAAATCTTTGCGCTACCACAATTCTTGCGCAGGCGCAATGACAGCAGGTGCAGGGAAGGCGTGCGCTGGGCGCTCGTAGAGGATCTTACGCGCCTGAGTGGAAGGGGGACCCTCGCGACAGAGGGCAAGGTGACGAGTATGGCTCGCGCCTTTGGGCAACGGTGGGGTGAGCTTCGGCCCGGAGACCACATCGGGTTCATCTATGAAGATGTGGGCGAGCTCACGTCGTTTGCCGTGTCCTTCATCAAAGACGGTCTTGCCCGGGGCGAACGCTGCGTGTACCTTGACGACGAACTTGGGCCGGCTGAGGTGACCGAGGCGCTGGTCAAAGGCGGAGTGGACGCCAATCGCGCGCTCGACCGCGGCACGTTGGTGATGTCGAGTCCGCGGGAATACTTCGCGCTGCCGCCATTCGAGCCCTCGCGAGTCATAGAGCTCATGCGCACCCGAGTGACGGAGGCCGTCTCCCGTGGCTTTAGCGGCTTGCGAATCGCCGGGGAAATGACGTGGACGCTCCACGAGGGTATCCGCGACGATGCCCTCGTAGAGTATGAGTCGCTCCTCGACAAGGCTCTTGGTTCCGGCCTTCTCACCATGGCGTGTATGTATCGAAGAGATCGATTTCCCGCCGCAGTGCTCCAGCGATTGGTGCGCAGCCATGCGAAAGTTGTTGCCGGCGATCACGTGTACTTGAGCCTCAGCGCCTTGTTCCAGACCCTTGCCCGATCGGATTTGCAAGGACTCGTGCAGTCCGCGGGTGAACGCCGCGTACGCCAGGGAGACTTCTATTTTCTCCAGGGGGACCGGGCGACGGAAGTCTATATGCTGACAAGTGGGGAGGTAAAGCTGGTTCGAGCCGATCCCAACGGGCGAAACGTGATTCTCCGGATTATTGCGCCGGCGGAGCCGTTCGGAGAACGCGCTCTGTTCGGCGGGCCCACCCGGCTTTCCTCAGCACAAGCATTGGTGGACTCTCGGGCACTTGTCTGGGACGCCCCGACGATTCTTCACGTGATGATGAATCATCCCGCGGTCTCCTTAGATGCCGTTCGTCTGATGGAAGATAGGCTTGAGCAAGAGCGGATCCGCTTTCAGGATCTTGCCACAGCGCCTGTAGAACGCCGCCTGGCGCGTCTGTTGCTCCGCCTCGCCCAATCGATGGGGCGCAAGACGCCGCAGGGAATGGACATTGAGCTTTCGCTCTCGGGACAGGATTTGGCAGAACTGACGAGCGCCACGCCGTCCACGGTCAGCCGAATTCTTGCGGAGTGGAGGCGCTCGGACATTGTAGACGCGCGGCGCGAGCGGATCTCCATTCTGAACCCCGAGCGCGTCGGTGCTATCGCTGGGGTAAGCGGCGATGAACGACCTTCCGCGTGACCCCTACCGGATCACGAGACGGTGGGCAGCCCCAGCGTGAGCCGGACGGTGGTGCCGGCCGCGGTGGCATTGACGTGTACGCTGTCCGTGAGCGCCCGCATCAACTCGAGCCCGTGTCCGCGGCGTCGCCCCGACCGCCTCCAACGGCCGCGGTCCTCAACCTCGATCACCAGCATCGGGCCCTCCTGGCGTGCCCTCAGGAAGATTGTCCCCCCGGAGCCCAGGTAGGCGTGCTCGATCGCGTTGCTGACCGCCTCCCCGACCGCCACGAGCAGGCCTTCGGACTGTTCTCGATCGAGTTCGAGATCACGGGCGAGGGCCCTGAGCGCCCGTCGGATGTGCTGCAGGACGTGGGGGTCTGCCGGAACGCTCAAGTCCAACCGATCGACAAGAACGCTCGGGGTTGGGCGGCGCTTGGGCTGCGTCGCGGTGCGGAGGCCGAAGCCAAGCTTATCGATCAACGCGCGGACCAACACCGCGGCACCAACTCGTTCGTCCTCGTGGCGCACTCTGCGCCCTCGTGTCACAATACCCGTAACCGAACGCTCTCGCACAACGGCTGCGGCGTTCGCCGGATTGTTGATCGACAGATACTTACCCTCTTCCCGGTCGTCCCAAACACCGGGACGAGCCCGGCGGTGCAGATTTACCGATGATGCGACGAGGAGGAACACGATGGCGGTGGCTCGCGTGACCGTGTTCGGGTCGTCCCGAGCGGCCGAGGGTGAGCATGGGTATCAGGAGGCGCTGCGCCTCGGCCGGTTGCTCGCGGGAGCAGGGTACGCGGTGTACTCGGGCGGATACGGCGGCGCGATGGAGGCCGTGAGCCGAGGGGCGGCGGATGCCGGCGGCATGGTGGTCGGGATCACGGTCCAACCGTGGGCGCCCCGCCTCCAGGCGAACTCCTGGGTGGGCGAGGAAGTCGTCACCCCGCACCTCTTCGAGCGGCTGCTGCGATTGACAGAGAGCGACGCATTCGTCGCCCTCCCCGGCGGGCCGGGCACCCTCGGCGAAATGGCGCTCGTGTGGAACCTCTTCCAAACGGAGTCCGCCCCAATCCGGCCCCTCATCCTGGTTGGTGCCCAATGGCGTCGGTTGGTCCGATGCTTCGAAGCGGAACTGCGTGTCGAGGCGAGGGATCTCGAGCTCCTGCAGTTTGCCGCGACGGTGGACGAGGTCCTCCCCCTCCTCCTCGGTCACTCGACCGGCGCGGCGAGCACCTCGGAGTAGGACACCGGCGTCGGAAACATCTTCCACGGGTTCATGATGCCGATGGGGTCGAACACGGCTTTGAGCCGGCGCATCGCGTCGAGATCCGCCTCGCTGAAGATCCACGACATGTAGTTGTTCTTCTCAAACCCGATCCCGTGCTCCCCGGAGATCGTGCCGCCGGATGCGACACACAGGCGCAGCATCTCTTCCCCGGCACGGATGACCCGTTCGGTCTCTCCCGGGATGCGCGCATCGAAGATAATGATGGGGTGCAGGTTGCCGTCTCCTGCGTGAAAGACGTTGACCAAGGTCAGTGCATCGCGACGAGCGATCTCCTGCACGCGGCGCAGAACGGCGGGAAGCCTAGACCGGGGCACGGTGGCATCGTGGAGGTAGTAGTTGATCGCGATGCGACCGAGCGTGCCAAAGGCGGCCTTGCGCCCCAACCACAGGGCCTGCCGCTCCTCCTCGGTATGCGCGATCCGGACGTCCTGCGCGCCGTGGCGGCGGCAGATCTCCTCCACCAGATTGCGCAGCCGCGGGAGGACCTCGCGGATCCCCTCCACCTCGATGAGCAGCACGGCTTCCGCGTCCAGCGGGTATCCGGCATGGACAAACGGCTCGACGACCCGGATCGCGTTGCGGTCCAGCATCTCAAGCGCGACGGGGCCCACACCTCGCCCGATCACCTCGGTGACGGCCTCGCTGGCCCAGTCGAGGTCCTCGAACACCGCGAGCAACGTGGTGACGGCCTCGCGCCGCCGGAGCAGCTGCACCCACACGCGCGTGACGATGCCAAAGGTCCCTTCCGATCCTACGACCAGCCCGGTCAGATCGAGCCCCGGGGGATCGGGACCGGTGGCACCGACGCGGACCAGCGCTCCGCTCGGCAACGCGATCTCCAGGCCGAGGATGTGGTTGGTCGTGACCCCGTACGCGATCGTGTGGGGACCGCCGGAGTTGTGGGCGACGTTCCCGCCGATGCTGCTCGCATACTGGCTGGAGGGATCCGGTGCGTAGAAGTAGCCGGCGTCACCCACGGCCCGAGAGATCTCGATGTTGGTGACGCCCGGCTCGACCACGGCGATGCGGTTCATAAGGTCGATTTCCAGGATGCGGTTCATGCGCGTCATGACCACGACGACCCCGCCAATGATCGGCAGGGCGCCGCCTGCGACTCCGGTCCCGGCCCCGCGGGGGACCACGGGCGCCTGGTGCCGCGCCGCGATCCGGAGCACCTGGACGACCTCCTCCGCCGAGCCCGGCAACACGGCCAGGTCTGGCACCGCCGTAAAGTTGGACGCGTCGTACTCGTAGGCCAGCAGGTCGCCCGGCTCCGAGAGCACGTGTCCGGCACCCACGACGTCGCGCAACTCCCGAACGAGCGCGCCGCGGGAGGCCAAGTGTACCCGAGCCTCGGAGAGGTTCATGAGGAACGACCCGCTAGACCGTGGGCAGGTTCGAGGCGTTCCAGGCGGTGATGCCCCCTACGAGATCGGCGACCTCCGGCACCCCGTGCCGCTCCAGGACGCTCGCTGCCATCGACGAGCGGTATCCGCTGGCGCAATGGACCACGACCGTCCGCGGGCCACACGGAACTTCGGCGAGGCGCTCCAGGAGATGCTGCAGGGGGATGTGCATGCTTCCCGCGATGCTGGCGCCCGTCCGCTCGGCCTCTCCACGGACGTCGAGCACGACCGGCGGCTCGGGAGACGCCAGTAACTCCGCGAGCGCGTGCGCCGTGACACGAGGGGTCCGCCGGAGAAGGTCGCGGCGCATCCCAACCGCCTCGATCCCCCCCTCGAGATACCCGGCGACATGATCGAAGCCGATGCGGCCCAAGCGCATGGCCGCCTCCGACTCCCGGCCCAAGCCCGCGATGATCACGATCGGTCGCTCGCGGTCCAGGAGCGTCCCCGCCCAGCTCGCATACTGGCCCCCCAGCCCGATGTTCACGCTGCCCAGCAGATGCGCCGCCGCAAAGTCCGCGGGATCCCGCGCGTCGAGCAGCTGCGCCTGGTCGCCTCGAAGCCGGACGACCTCCTCGATGGTGAGCGCCCGCAACCCCCTCGCGAGCGCGCGCTCGAGCGTGGGACGCTCTTTGGCGTTGAGGATCGCGTCGAAGGTGAAGTACGCAGGCGCGTCCGGCTGGTCCGCAGTCACGATCTTCATGAACGTGTCCCTGCTCATCGGCTGCAGCGCGTAGTTGTACCGCCGCTGGACGCCGATCGTCGAGACGGTCTCCTTGCTGATGTTCCTGCCGCAGAGCGACCCGGCTCCATGGGTGGGGTAGACCAGCGTGTCGTCGGGGAGGGTGAGCAGCTTGTCGTGGAGGGAGTCGTAGAGCATGCCGGCGAGTTGGTCGGCCGACCAGCCGAGGGAGGCACGCAGATCCGGCCGCCCGACCTCCCCGATGAACAGGGTATCTCCGGTCAGCACGGCGGACGGACGCGCGCCGTCCTTGCCGAGGTCATGCACGAGGACGCAGATCGATTCGGGTGAGTGGCCGGGGGTCTCGAGGGCCGTTAGGCGCACGGAGCCAAACGAGACCGCCTCCCCATCGCCCAGCGGGACAAACGCGTACTCGGCCCGTGCTGCTCGGCCGAGGTAGATTTTCGCGCCCGTGCGGTCCCGCAACTCCAGGTGTCCCGCCACGAAGTCAGCGTGGAAGTGCGTCAAAAAGACGTGCCGGATCTCGACCCCGAGGCGCTCCGCATCCGCCAAGTACTGGTCGACGTCGCGCTGCGGATCGATCACCGCCGCGGTGCGGCTCTCCTCGTCGGCCACGAGGTAGGACGCGTGGGCGAGGCATCCGAGGTAATACTGTGTCAGGATCATGTTGCCTCGACGATCGCCGCGATCCCCTGGCCTCCCCCGATGCAGAGCGTCGCGAGCCCGAACCGCTGGCGGCGGCGCCGCAGCTCATAGAGGAGGGTCAGCAGCAACCGGGCGCCGCTCGCGCCGATCGGATGGCCGAGCGCGATCGCTCCGCCGTTTGGGTTCACGCGCTCCCGGTCGAGTCCCAATTCCTTCTCGACGGCGAGATATTGGGCGGCAAACGCTTCGTTGACCTCGACCACGTCGATCGCATCCAGCCTCAGCTCAGCGCGGGCGAGCGCGTCGCGGCTCGCCGGCGCCGGCCCGATGCCCATGATTTCCGGGGGCACACCCACCGTGGCCCAGGCGAGGAGGCGGCCCAGCGGTTTCATCCCTGAACGGACCGCGAACCGGTCGGTGGCGAGCACGACGGCAGCGGCGCCGTCGTTGATCCCGCTGCTGTTCCCCGCGGTGACGGTGCCGGGCTCCCGGAACCGGGCAGGCAACTGCCGAAGTCGCTCGACCGTGGTCTCAGGACGGATGTGTTCGTCCTCCGCGACGGCGGCCGAACCGCGGCGGCCGTCCGGGGCCTGCACCGGGACAATCTCCTCGGCGAACCGTCCCGTAGCGCGGGCGCGGGCTGCCAGCACGTGGCTTCGGGCCGCGAACTCATCCTGGGCGTCGCGGGTGATGCGATATTCCTCCGCTAAGTTCTCGGCGGTCTCCGCCATCCCCAGGCCGCATCCGGCGTCGGTGAGCGCGGCCCACAGCCTGTCTTCGAGCACCCCCGGTCCGAGCGGTAAGCCCTCGCGGGCACCCCGCACCACGAACGGCGCCTGACTCATGTTCTCGGTCCCGCCGGCCAAGACGACTTCGGCCTCGCCGCCTTGGATCAGCCGCGCGCCCGAGACGACCGCCTCGAGCCCGGATCCACATAAACGGTTGACCGTGAGCGCGGGACACTCGACGCGAACCCCGACGCCGAGCCCCACGTGGCGCGCCAGATAGACGGCGTCGGAGCTCGATTGGATCACGTTGCCGAAGATGACGTGGTCGATGGCCTCGGAAGACACGTTCGAGCGGGCCAGCGCCCCGTTCGCCGCCGCGACGCCCAACTGCGTCGCCGTGACGCTGCGGAGCCCGCCCCCGAAGCGCCCGAATGCCGTGCGGGCTCCCTCGAGGATCACGACGTCACTCATAGGCCCCTCCCTGCCCGAATCCGTGGCTGCCGGGTCTTTCCGGGGGAGGCGAGGAACTCCTCCTGCCGGCGAGAAACGACATCACCAGGGTGAAACGCCGGCCGCGCGGAGTTGCTTCCGCGACCCACGAGGTCCATACCCTCGAGGAGGTCACTCCATGATCACGTTCGACCACGTCGCCATCGCCGTCCGCCGGATCGCCGAGGCGGCGACGTTCGTTGAGGAGATGTTGGGCGGCGTCCCCGGCGAAGGCGGTGAGGGCGGTGGATTTACGTTCCAGCAGTGGACCTTTCCCGGCGGCACGGTCGAGCTGTTGGAACCCCGCGGGGAAGGCAGCTTCCTGCGCCGCTTCCTCGACGAACGCGGGGAAGGGTTGCACCACATCACCTTCAAGGTGCAGGATCTCCCCCAATGGGCCTCCCGGCTCCGCGCGGCCGGCTATAGGGTGGTCGGCGAGAACTACGACAACCCGGAGTGGCGGGAGATCTTCGTACACCCCAAAAGCGTGCACGGGGTGCTCATCCAACTCGCCGAGACGCTATCGGCACACAGGTAATGCACGGCCTCACGGCCCCGTCGCGATCTCGGCCCGGAGCTGCCGGCAGGCCTCCCGCGCTTCCTCGATCGATCCCTCGTCCTCGATCGTCGAGACGTCGCCCGGATCGCGTCCCAGCACGAGCGCCTTGAGGACGCGCCGCATGATCTTCCCGCTGCGCGTCTTGGGCGCCATGCTTACGAAGTGGAGATCCGCGATCACCGCCACGGGCCCCAGTTCCCGGCGCGCCGTCTCGAGCAGGGCCTGCTTGAGGGTTGGAGACGCCTCGTGCCCCACCTTGAGCACGATGAACGCGCTGATCACTTCGCCGCGGATCGGATCGGGGCGGCCGGTGACCGCGGCCTCCGCGACGGCCGGATGCTTGAGGAATGCGGTCTCGACCTCGATCGTGCCGATCCGGTGGGAGGCGATCTTGATGATCTCGTCCGCCCGGCCGACGAACCACACGTATCCATCCTCGTCGATGTGCGCGGAGTCGCCCGTATAATAGGCGCGGGGGATGCGTTCCCAGTAATCCCGCGCGTAGCGCTCCGTTTCGCCCCACAGGGTCTGAATCAGTCCAGGGAATGGCCGCCTGATGACCATGATCCCCTTCTCCCCGGCCGCACACGGCGCGCCGTCCGGGGTGACCACCGCCGCGTCGATGCCGGGGAGCGGGATCCCCGCCGAACCAGGCTTGATGGGGAGTAACCCCAACCCGTAGGGGTTGCCGAACACAGGGCCTCCGGTTTCCGTCTGCCACATATGGTCGATCACCGGCACCCGACCGCCGAGCACGCGGTTCTGTAGCCACTCCCAGGCGGGAGGGTTGAGCACCTCGCCTGCGCAGAACACCCGCTCGAGCGAGGACAGGTTGAACTTGCGGGCGTGCTCCTCCCCATATCGCATCAGGAGGCGGACGCCGGTCGGCGACGTGAAGATGCCGGACACGCCAAATTCCTCGACCACCTGCCAGAGCACGTCCGGGGCGGGGTGGTCGAGGGCGCCCTCATACGCGATCGTCGTGCAGCCGGAGAGCAGCGGCGCGTAGACGATATAGCTGTGGCCTACCACCCATCCGATGTCGGAGGTGGACCACCACACATCGTCCGGCTTCATGCCGAACACCCAGCGTCCCATACTGTGAATGTAGACCTGGTACCCCCCGTGCGTGTGCACGGCCAGCTTTGGCTTCGCGGTCGTCCCCGAGGTCGCCAGGATATACGCGGGCTCGTTCGCTTCCATCGGCACGGCATCCCCGCTCTGACCCGCGCCCTGCGCGAGGAACTCGGTCCACGAGAGGTCACGGCCGGACGCGCTGCGCCACCCGCCGCCCCGTGGAAGCACAATCACCCGCTCCACGCTGTGCCCCGGATCCTTGAGGGCGGCATCGACGATGCCGAGGAGCGGCACATCGCGCCCCTTGCGGTACGTCGTGTCGGACGCGAACACGAGGCGAGACCCGCTGGCCCGGATGCGGTCCCCGAGCGCGCCGGCACCGAACCCGGCAAAGACGACCGAGTGGATCGCACCGATCCGGACCGCCGCGAGCATGAGAATGATCGCCTCAGGGCACGTGGGCATATAGATCGTGAGCCGGTCGCCTTTGTCGATGCCGAGCCCCCGCAGCGCCGCCGCCGCCCGCCGGACTTCGTAGCGGAGTTGCGCGTACGAGTACAGACGCCGTTCCCCGCGCTCGTTGACGTAGACGAGGGCGGTGTGGCCGGCGCGGCCGGCGGCGACATGCCGGTCGACACAGTTCAAGGCGAGGTTCGTCCGACCGCCCACGTACCAGCGGAAGGTTGGATAATTCCATTCGAACACGCGGTCCCACGGCCGGAGCCAAGGCAGCTCCTGCCCCGCGCGCGCCCAAAAGCCTTCGACGTCCTCTTGGGCATCGCGCAGCCACTGCCTCACGACGGGATTGATGACGTCCATGAGCCACCCCCTCGAGACGTCGCGTGGATCCTCCGCTGGACTATCACAGCGTCGGCGTGAACCGTCCGTCGACCGCCGTCCACCCTCCGTCGACGAAGAGCAGCGATCCGGTCACGTAACTGCCGGCGTCCGAGGCGAGGAAGACCACCGGGCCGGCCATTTCGTCGGGCGACGCCCATCGCCCGAACACGTTGCGGTCGGCATAGGCTTTGTACCATGTTGGATTCTGAGTGATCTGCTTGGTGAGCGGCGTATCGACGACCCCGGGCGCGATCGCGTTGACGCGGACGCCCTTGGGGCCGAGTTCCGCGGCGAGGGTCCGGACGAGTTGCACGGTACCCGCCTTGGTCGCGGAGTAGACGCTCTGCCCCGGCTCGACCACTTGGGCGCGGATCGAGGCAAACGCGATGATGCTCCCCCTCCCCTGCTCGGCCATCCTGCGACCCGCTTCACGCAGCACGTAAAACGTGCCCTTCAAGTTGACCGTCAGCACCCGATCGAGATCCTCGGCGCTGTACGCGAGGACCGGCTTGCGGACGTTGACCGACGGGGTGGTGACGACCACATCGAGCGAGCGATACCGCGACCCCACGGCCGTCATCAGCCGGGCGACCTCTTCTTCGCGGGCGATATCCACCTTTGCCGCTTCCGCGTGTCCGCCGGCGTTGCCGATGAGGTCGGCCGTCACTCCGGCTCCGGCTTCGTTCAGATCGGCGCACACCACGCGCGCCCCGTGGGCGGCGAGCGCCTGGGCGGCCGACTGCCCGATTCCAGACCCCGCGCCGATCACGACCGCCACCTTGCCGTCGAGCCGGAACAACCGGGCATACTCCACAGCCGTCCTCCCCTACACCGATCCCTCGAACTCGACCACGGCGGCGCCTTGAATCGCACCGCGCTTCAGGTCCCCCAACGCGGCGTTCGTCTCCTGGGGCCGGACCGGCGTGACCGACACCTGCAAGGACAGTTCCCCGGCCAGCGCGAGGAACTCCTCCGCGTCCCTCCGCGTAGCATTGGCGACGCTCCGCACGGTGCGTTCCCAGTACAGCCGGGCATAGGAAAACTCGGGAATCCGGTCCAGGTGGATCGCGTTGATCGCGAGCATGCCGCCGCGGCGGAGATGTCCGAGCGCCCCCACCACGACGTTGCCCGAGGGCGCGAAGACCACGCCTCGGTCTACCGGCGCGGGCGCGGCGTCCTCCACACCTCCGGCCCACACGGCGCCGAGCGCTCGTGCCAGGGCCCTGTGCGCCTCGCTCCGGGTGAACACGCAGACCTCGCAGCCCCAGTGCCGCGCCACCTGGAGCGCCAGATGCGCCGAGGCCCCGAAGCCGAACAAGCCCACCCGATCGCCGGGATGGACCTCGGCCAACCGGAGGGAGCGATATCCGATGATCCCCGCGCACAAGAGCGGAGCGGCCTCGCGCGCAGTGTATCCGGGAGGAAGCCGGTAAACGAACCCCGCATCGGCGACGGTCGCCTCCGCATACCCGCCGGCCACATCGTAGCCGGTGAAGCGGGCCCGCTCGCAGAGGTTTTCGCGGCCGGTCCGGCAGAACTCGCAGACACCGCAGGCCCACGCAAGCCACCCCACGCCGACGCGGTCGCCCAGGCGCAGATGCGTCACCATCGCCCCCATGGCATCGATCGTCCCGACGATCTGGTGGCCCGGGATGAGCGGGAGCGCCGGGGGTATCAGGTCCCCCTCGACGATGTGGAGGTCGGTGTGACAGATCGCGCAGGCCTGAATCCGGATTCGGACCTCACCGGGCCCCGGCTCCGGGAGGGCGATCTCGGACCACTCTAAGGGCGAGGGCCGGGTGCGGAGCGGTGTTGCGAATCGGAGGAGCAGCGCGTTCATCACCGGACTCCAACGATGGTACGGTCGTGCACCACAGGATTTTTGCCCGCCAGTTGCAAAATACTCTGGTGCCCGTTTGGATGCCTTCCAACAGGACAGGAGATGCACCCGTGCCCGAGACTCGAACGGTGGAATCCGACCTCGTGACCGCGTACACGCAGGCAAATCCGACGTCGTTCGCGGCATATGAACGCGCCTCGCGCGTATTCCCGGGCGGCGTCACCCACAACAGCCGGGCCTTTGACCCGTTTCTCCCGTACATCGCCCGGGCCGACGGCGCCCACAAGTGGGACCTCGACGGACACGACTACGTCGACTACGCGATGGGCCACGGCGCGCTGATCTTGGGACACACGCATCCGAGCCTCGTGGACGCCGTCACCCGTCAGGTACGGCTCGGGACCCATCTCGGTGCCAACCACCTCCTGGAGGTCGAGTGGGCCGAGCGCGTGCGGGCGCTGGTCCCCGGCGCCGAGTTCGTGCGCTTCACCAGTTCGGGCACCGAAGCCACGCTCCTGGCCACCCGGCTGGCCCGCGCGGCGACCGGGCGAAGGAAGCTGGCAAAATTCCAAGGCCATTTCCACGGATGGCACGATGCGGTGACGCGCGGCCAGATCCCTCCCTACAACGACGTCTCTCCCGGCGTGACGGCCGCGACGGCGGATGAGACCGTCGTCCTGCCGGTCGACCTGGATGGGGTGGGCTCGGCGCTGGCCCGGGACCCGGAGATCGCCGCGGTCATCGTCGAACCGAGCGGCGCATCGGCCGGCGCGGTGCCGCTCCCCGACGGATTCCTGCAGGGCGTGCGGGCCTTGACCGCCGCCCGAGGCGTGGTGCTGATCTTCGATGAAGTCGTCACCGGATTTCGGTGGTCGCCAGGCGGCGCCCAGCAGCGGTACGGGGTGCGCGCCGACCTGGTCTCGCTGGCCAAGATCCTGGCCGGGGGCCTCCCTGGAGGCGCGGTCGCCGGCCGGCGGGAGTTGCTCGAGCCCCTCGGCGCACCGCCATCCACCGGACGCCGCATCCGCCATGAAGGCACGTTCAATGCCAACCCGCTGTCCGCGGCGTCCGGATGCGCCTGCCTCGACATCATCCGGGACGGGAACGTGCACGCGCAGTGCGACGCGATGGCCGCTATCCTGCGCACGGGGTTGAATGCGTGCTTCGCCCGCCGCGGAGTCCATGGGGTCGCCCACGGAGAAGCGTCGCGGTTCAATCTCGCGTTCGAGGAGCGCCTCACGCCCGGAGATCCCACGTCCCTCCGTCACGTACCGGTGGACGCGCTCAAGCAGCAGCGCCAGACGCCGATCGCCGCCAACCTGACCCTGGCCCTGCTGCTCAATGGGGTCCACATGATGGGACTCGGGGGATTTTTGAGCATCGCGCATACGCGCGATGACGTCGACCGAACCGTGGAGGCGTTGGACCGTGCGCTCGCTCGAATCGCCTAGCCGGGCGAGTGGAACCAGGAGAGGCGCGTCCACCGCAGATAGCGGTCGGACAACATCTCCAACGACTTGCGCGCTATGGGAAACTCTTCCGCGAGCGTTGCGAGGACGCGCCCTTCGGGCCCCCGCTCCGGCCTCGATGCCAGACGGTAAAATCGGCGGCCGTGTTCTTCATAGGTCTCCACGGTCGGGGGGATCGCCCGCGTCCGCCGGAGCGGCGGGACTCCGCCTCGCCGTGACCTGAGGAAATCGGGAAAGATCCCGCTCGTAAACAAGGCGATGTCTGCGACCCGCCTGTAGATCGGGGGCGCCTCCTCTTCTCCGACGAGTCCGGCCAGTTCGATCATGTCCTCGAGGTTGAGCGTGCTGAACCGCCGCCTCCGGTAGCGCTCGCCGCGGCGCACCCAGACCGTCACGGTCTCGGTCCGAACAAACGACGTCAACAGCTGCACCAGGTAGTCGCCAATCGCCGGTTCCGCGATGAACCGCCGGACCTTGGGGGCGTCAAACACCGCCACCGTTTCCGCCGGAGTCCGTTCAAGCGTGTACGGCCGTGCGGTCAAGTCGCGGCTGACCCGGCGCAGAAACACGCTGAACACCAGCCGGGGGGATACCCGCACGAGCGCCTGCTCGTGCTCGAGCAGGCGGCGGACGAGCCGGTCGTCTTCCAGCACGACGTCGAGCAGATCGTCGCGGGCGCGGAGCTGTTGCACGGCCTGCACTGTGACGCCCTGCTCCCCCCAGAGCGTCTCCGCGACGAACCGCAGATCATGATCGGACAACCCGTGCACTCTATGCAACGCCGGTTCCATCGAGGACGCAGGCCGCGAACCCGACAAGGCCTCCCGCCGGATCTTCGCCTTGATGGTACTCCAACACCTGACCGCGCACCGGCTCGAGGAGCCTGAGCACCGTGTAAATCGCCGACAGGCCGCAGACCCGCCGTGGGTTTCCATCGGCCGCGATCGCCTGCCAGAAACCCTCCGCGTCGCCCGCAGCCACCCGGTCGAGCGCCGCAAGATCGCCCGCGCGGGCCACCGCGGCGAGAGAAGGGCCGACCGCTTCCGCATCCCCGAAGCGCGGCCCGACATGGCTGAGATCGACACCGCCGATGACCACGATCGAACGCCGCGCGGCGGCCACCGCCTCGCGGAGCGCGACGATGAATGACTCGATTTCCGGGACCTCGGCGGGAGACCGCGCCCCGCAGCGCTCCTCGAAGCCCGAGCAGAGCACGGGGAGTATCGTGAGCGGCCGGCCGTGCGCCAGGTGATCGAGAAACAGCACCTGAAATTCAATCGAGTGCTCGGTCCGGTGCACCGCCTCGTAGGCGAACGCATCGTAGGGATACCGGGAGGTCACCGCCTCGAGCAGCGGCCGGTCGACGTCGATGACCCCAGACGGTGTCGCGTAGCCCTTTGTCGTGAGGACGTACGGGACGGGCGGACCCGCGTGCGCCACCCCAACGATGATGGCGCACGCGTCTTCGGGGATGTTCTGGAGGCGCCGGTATGCGAGGCCGTAGGTGGGCCCACCCCGATGAAAATCGATGTGGGGAGCGAGGATCCCGCGGACCTCAGAGCTTGGGGACCGATCCTCGCCCGAACCGGTCGCCTCCGTGTCCAGGAATCGTTGCAGCGTTGCGCCGAGTGCCGCCGGATCCGCCGGGTACGCGGTGCCCGCGTGCGCCGGCGATCGGTGGGGCGCCGCCCGATAGGCCATCTCGATCTCTCGACGGTAGCGCTCGAGGTCGGGGGATTCGAGGAGGTGATGGAGGTCCAGCTCGCTGATAATCCGATCAAGATCCGGTCTGGGAAGGATCTGCCCGCCGGTCATTCGGGCATACTCGACCTGCACGTCGAGCGCCTCCCGGCGGCCATCCAGGAGGAGCGCGACGAGAAACACCGGCAGTGACAGCAGCACCGGCGATTCCAGCAGCCCCTCGTAGTCGCGGGCCACCACCGTCTGCTGCCCGTTCCACTGCCCCGCTACCAGATCGAGTGGTCGCAGTTTTGGAACCGGCATTGGACGCACTAGATCGTATCTGCGTCATTATACCAGGCCCCGGGCGTGGGGAGGAGGGCACTCGCACGGCGCCGTATAGGGGGGCGTATGGCTACACCGCTTGCACACCGCGTAGCGCTCGTCACCGGCGGCGGCACCGGGATCGGCCGGGCCATCGCGCTGGCGCTCGCCGAGCATGGGGCGGATGTCGCGATCAACTACAGCCGCTCGCGCGAGGATGCCGAACGGACCGCCGGAACCGTCCGCGAGTTGGGACGGCGCGGCTTCGCGGTCCGCGCCGATGTCTCTTGCGATCGCGAAGCGGCCGAGATGGTCGATCGCGTGGTCGGCGAATGGGGACGGTTGGATATCCTGGTCAACAACGCGGGGACGACCTCGTTCGTGGAGCACAAGAATCTCGATGGCCTCACCGACGAGATCTGGGACCGGATCCTGTCGGTGAATGTGAAGGGGACGTTTTTCTGCAGCCGCGCGGCGGCGCGCGTGATGACCGACGGACGGATCATCAACATCGGGTCGGTCGCCGGCATCAGGGGAACGGGGAGTTCTATCGCGTACGCGGCCAGCAAAGGGGCGATCCACACCATGACGCTCTCCCTCGCGCGCGCGCTGGCGCCCCGGATCACGGTGAATACCATCGCACCCGGGCTCATCGAGACCCGGTGGCATCTTGGTCGGGAAGTCCAGAACGCGAAGGCGGTGGAATCGATCCCGGTTCAGCGGAGCGGCCGCCCCGAAGACATCGCACACATCGCCGCAGCGCTCGCCACCTCAGAGAATTTTCTCACCGGACAAATCATCGTCGTCGACGGCGGCGCCCTGCTTTAAACGCCGGACCGGCGTGTGGGGCCGGCCATGGCGAACACATGTTTGCATCTCCACCGATCTTGTGCTATAATCCGGGCCGGTCGATGACGGGGCTGCCTGGGGGGGGCGACACTGTGGGGAAGGGGCTGACGAAGCGCCAGCGCGAGATCCTATCCTACGTGATGACCAACATGCAGCAACGTGGTTATCCGCCGTCGGTGCGTGAGATCGGGGCGGCGCTCGGGCTCACGAGCAGTTCGACGGTGCACAGCCACCTCACGGCCTTGGAGAAAAAGGGGTTCATTCATCGGGATCCCAGCAAACCCCGCGCGATCGAGATTCTCAAGGACGGTGCGAGCCAGCCGCCCAAGCGCGTCGTGAACGTGCCCGTCCTGGGACGGATCGCCGCCGGCCACCCGCTGTTCGCCGACGAAAATATCGAGGATGTCTTTCCGCTACCGCGGGATCTCATCCGCGAGGACGCGGCCTTCATCCTTCGCGTCACGGG
The DNA here is from genome assembly GCA_035703895.1 of bacterium. Lineage (NCBI taxonomy): Bacteria > bacterium. The sequence goes on from DASSXJ010000113.1 coordinate 75,452, forward strand.
CGAAAGCATGATCGAGGCCGGCATCCTCGAGGGGGATTACCTCGTGATTCGACAACAAGCTACGGCCAACAACGGGGAGATCGTCGCCGCCCTGCTGGGAGAGGAGGCCACCGTCAAGCGGTTTTACCGCGAGCGTGATCACATCCGCCTGCAGCCGGAGAACCGGACGATGTCTCCTATCCTCACGCGGGAGGCCACCATCCTCGGGAAGGTTGTGGCGTTGATCCGGCGCCTCCCCTAGCCCAGGTTTGCGCGGTCCGAGTTCGCGCGCCCCAAGCGTCGACGCGAGCGCAAACATGGGCGAGCTTCAGTCCGTCCGAGGTTCGCGCACGTAAGGCCGGAGCCGCTCGACCGCGCTGGCCGGCACCTCCACTTCAACGACCATCGCGTCGTCGTGATCGTCTCGCCGCAGCACGCGTCCGTACGCGTAGATCTGCGAGAGCACCTTTCCATCGGCGTAGGGAATCACGAGGCTGACCCGCCGGGCGGGGTCCGGCAGCCGCTGGGAGATCTTGCGCAACAGATTGACCAGTCCGAGCCGCCGGAGCGCGGAGATCGGCACGGCACCTGGGATCTCCGCCTCGATATCGCGGAGGCTCTCCGAGGAAATTCGATCGATCTTGTTGACCGCGTTGATTCGCGGGGTCTCGGCGGCGCCCAGGTCCGCCAGTACCTCTTCCACTGCGGTCGTCTGCTCCGCCCACCGCGGGTGGCTCCCGTCGATCACATGGACCAGCAGGTCGGCCTCGACGACCTCCTCCAGCGTCGCTCGAAACGCGGCCACGAGATCGTGCGGCAGTTTCTGGATGAATCCCACCGTGTCGACCAGGAGCACGGGGCGGTGGTTGGGCAGCAACGCTTTCCGCACGGTGGGATCGAGGGTGGCGAACAACTGGTCCGCGATCAGGACCTCAGCATCGGTCAAGCTGTTGAGCAATGAAGACTTGCCGGCATTGGTGTAGCCGATCAAGGCGACGACCGGCAACGCCGCCTCGTGGCGGGCCCGGCGCTGCAGCCGCCGGTGCTGGCGCAACGCCCCGATCTCTCGCTCCAAACCGGTGATCCGCGTGCGGATCCTCCGACGGTCAACCTCCAGTTTGGTCTCACCGGGGCCGCGCGTGCCGATGCCGCCTCCGAGCCTGGACAGCACCACGCCCCGGCCGGCCAGGCGGGGCAAGAGGTAGGTCATCTGCGCCAGCTCAACTTGCAGGCGCCCCTCCCGGCTGCGGGCGCGCTGCGCAAAAATATCCAGCACGAGCGCCGTCCGATCGAGCACCTTGGTGTCCAGGCGACGTTCGAGGTTGCGCTGCTGGGCGGCGGACAGTTCCTCATCGAAGATGACCAGATCGGCGCCCGTCTCACGCACCTGGACGCGGATCGCCTCGACTTTGCCGCTCCCGACGAAGGTGGCCGGATCCGGACGGGAGCGCCGCTGGACGATCAGGCCGACGATTGACGCGCCGGCGGTCTCGGCAAGGCGCGCCAGTTCTTCGAGCGTGCCGTTTGTCTGTTCAGCCGATGTCAGCCCGACGAGCACTGCCCGCTCCGGGCCCTGATTTGTGAGCTCGATGAGCGTTCGCCCGGGCAGTTCCTGGCGCGGTGGATGGAGCCCTCGACGCAGTTTGCGGTTTTGGGGTGCACCGGTGGTTCGGATCGGTTCCCTCCCTATCGGGTCGCCGGGGGGGCGGCAACCCCCAGCCGGTCGCGGATCCGTTGAATCGCCTCGGCGACGCGCTCGTCGGGCACCGTCAATGAGAGACGGACGTAGCCGTTCCCCCGTTGTCCGTAGCCCACGCCCGGAGTGACCATCACGCCGGCCTGCTCGAGGAGGTAGGCGGCGAATCCGACGGAGTCGAATCCCGCCGGGACGGTCACCCAGAGATAGAAGGTGGCCCGAGGCATCGGGACATCGAGGCCCGCTGCGCGGAGACCCGCCACCGCCACATTTCGCCGGTGCTCCCACTTGGCCACGCGCTCCCGGACGACGTCCTGCGGGCCCGCGAGCGCGGCCACGCCGGCCGCTTGAATGGCCATGAACTGTCCGCTGTCGATGTTGGTCTTGAGCGTCGCGAGCGCCTGCACCGCCTCGCGGTTCCCGACGGCCAATCCGAGGCGCCATCCGGTCATGCAGTAGGTCTTGCTGAGCGAGTGAAACTCGATCCCGACCTCCCTGGCACCCGGGGCCTCGAGAAAGCTCGGAGGGCGGTACCCATCGTAGGCGATCTCGGAGTACGTGTTGTCGTGTACCACGAGGACGCCGTGGCGGCGGGCGAACGCGACCAGCTCCCCGAAGAAGGCGAGGTCGGCCGTGGCCGCGGTGGGATTGTTGGGGTAGTTGAGGAAGAACACCTTCGCCCTCCGGGCCACCGCGTCGGGGATCGCCGTGAGGTCCGGCAGCCACCCGCGATCGCGGTCCAAGGGGACCGCGTACGGTTCCCCGTCCGCCATGAGCGTCGCCGTGGCGTAGACGGGATATCCGGGATCGCTGACCAGCGCAACATCCCCGGGGTCGAGAAAGACCCAGGGGACGTGGGCGAGCCCCTCTTTCGAGCCAATCAGCGTGAGCACTTCGCGCTCAGGATCGAGGGAGACCCCGAACCGCCGCATATACCACGCGGCAACCGCCTGGCGGAATTCGAGCGTCCCCTCATAAGGCGGGTAGGCATGGGTCGCGGGATTGCGGGCGGCCTCCACCAGCGCCGCGACGATATGCGGCGGCGTGGACAGATCCGGGTCGCCGATGCCGAGGCTGATGACGTCGACACCCTTCGCGCGGAGCGCCGCCCGCTTTCGATCCAGCTCGGCGAACAAATACGGCGGGATGCTGCGCATCCTGCGCGCGACGTTCATCGAGACCTCCTCGTCGTTTGCAAGACCGGCGTGACATCAGCATAACTCATACACCGATCATAGCACGTTCTCGGCCGGCGGCGACGACCAGTTGGCACCCACGATGATCAACGCGAGGAGATCGTCACAAG
>DASSXJ010000114.1 GCA_035703895.1 bacterium
GTGCGCCATCGCAGCACCGCGGCGACGGCGGCGAGTCCCACCACCCCCCCGACGAGGAACGCTCCCGGGGCGCCCCAAATCTGCGCGAGCGTCCCGGCCACGAGCGAGCCGATCGGGGTGAAGCCCCCCATGACCAGTGAGTACATGGACATGATGCGCCCGCGGAGGTGGTCGGGCGCGTTCAACTGCAGGGTCGTGTTGACCGTGGCGGTGAAGAGCACCATGCTGGCCCCGGCGACCCCGAGGGTCACCGCGGCAGCCGGGTAATTCCGGACCAGGGCGAGGACCACCTCAGCCACCCCGAGCACCGTCGCACCGCCGAAGAGAAACCCCGCTCGTGGGCCGAGATGGGCGAGCGAGGCCACCGTGATCGCACCGACGAGGGCGCCGGCGCCTTGGGAGGACATCAGGAACCCGAATCCCCTGGCCCCGGCGTGCAGGACGTCCTTGGCTTCCACCGACGAGAGCAGGGTGAAGTTCAACGCGAACACGCTCTCCGCGGCCAGGAGGACGATCACCTGCAGGGCGGCCGGAGTCCGGCCGAGATATTCGAGTCCCTCGCGGAGATGGGTGAGGATGCTGTTCGTCGTGCGGACCGTCTGGATCGGATGGACCCGCATCAGCAGCAGCGCAACGATCACCGGAACAAAGCTCACCCCGTTTGCGAGAAACGCCGACGCCATCCCCACCGACCCGATCGCGATCCCGGCGATCGCCGGCCCGAGGAGCCGCGCGACATTTACGATCGTCGAGTTGAGCGCGACCGCGTTCATCATGTCGGCGCCCTCGACCATCTCGAAAATAAACGCCTGCCGGGTGGGCATGTCGAAGGCCGCGGCAAACCCGAGCACCAACGCCAGGAGGGCGACGTGCCAGAACCGCACCGCCCCCGTGCGCACCAGGATCCCCAGCACAAACGCCTGCAGCATCTGCACCGTCTGGGTCACGACGATGAGGCCGCGCTTGTTGACCCGATCGGCGACGACGCCGCCGAGGAGAGAGAAGCACAGCACGGGCAGCCACTGCAGCGCCCCGATGAGCCCCAGCAGGAACGGAGAGTTGGTCAGCTGGAGGACCAGCCACGACTGGGCGATCCGCTGCATCCAGGTGCCGACGAGCGAAATCATCTGTCCAACGAAGAAGAGCCTGAAGTTGCGGTGGCGCAGAGAGGCAAACGTGCCGAGGCGGCGCGCCGCCGCGTCGATGTGGGGCGCGGCGGAGATCACTCGGGGTGGCGTCACCCTTCCATCTTAACATCCGACGTGGTATCGTGACGGTGTGATGCGCGAGCCGTTCGAGATCGGGTTGACATTTGATGACGTACTCCTCATCCCGCGGCGGTCGGGCGTGAGCACCCGCCGGCAGGCCGCGACGCGCACGCGTCTCTGCCGGGGAATCGATCTCGCCATTCCGATCGTGAGCGCCAGCATGGACACCGTGACCGAGGCGCAGATGGCGAGCGCGATCGCGCGGGAGGGCGGCATCGGCATCATCCATCGGTTTCTACCGATCGACGAGCACGTCGCCCAGGTCCGGCGGGTGAAGCGGGCCGAAAGCGTCGTCATCGACACACCCTATACGGTGGGCCCCGAGGCCACCGTCGGGCACGCCGCCGCGTTTATGGAGGAGCACGGCTCGGCCGGCATTCTCGTGATCGATCGCCATCGCCGGCTGCTGGGGATCGTGACCGCGCGGGACGTACTGTTCGAGGCCCACCACGACCGTCCGATCACCTCCGTGATGACCCCCAAGGAGCGGCTGATCACAGCGCCCGCCGGGACGCCGGTCGAGGAGGCAAAGCAAATCCTCCACCGCCACCGCATCGAGAAGTTGCCGCTGGTGGATGCGGAAGGGCGTCTCGTCGGCCTCGTGACCAGCCGGGACATCCAGAGCCGGCTCAAGTATCCCGATGCGACCAAGGACGGCCGGGGCCGCCTCAGGGTCGGAGCGGCGATCGGCGTCCGCGGGGACTACCTGGAGCGGGCGGAGGCTCTCGTCGCCGAGGAGGTGGACGTGCTCGTGATCGACATCGCGCACGGCCACTCCGATCTCTCGCTGGAGACCGTGGAGGCCGTCCGCGCGCGCTGCCCGGATATTCCGCTGATCGCCGGCAACGTGGCGACGCCTGAGGGGACGCGCGACCTGATCGCGTGCGGCGTCGACGGGGTCAAGGTCGGGGTCGGCCCGGGATCGACCTGCACGACGCGCGTCGTGACCGGCGCGGGCGTGCCCCAGCTCACCGCGATTCTTGAATGTGCGGATGCCGCGGCGGGCGCGGACGTCCCGATCATCGCAGACGGTGGGATCCGCGGCTCTGGGGATCTGGTCAAGGCGCTGGCTGCGGGGGCCCACACCGCCATGCTCGGGAACCTCCTTGCAGGGACGGAGGAGAGCCCGGGCGCGTTGGTCTCCCGGGGCGGCCGGCAGTACAAAGTCTATCGGGGGATGGCGAGCCTCTGGACCTCCGCGGAGCGCCGGGATATGCCGCAGGACGACGAACTGCTCTCGGAGATTGTCCCCGAAGGCATCGAAGCGATGGTCCCGTCCCGCGGCAAGGTCGCCGCGGTGCTCGGACAGCTCATCGGCGGCCTGCGCTCCGGGATGAGCTACTGCGGCGCGACCACGCTCGCAGACCTGCGTGCCAACGCCCGTTTCATCCGGGTGACCGAGGCCGGGATGCGGGAGAGCATGCCCCACGACGTGGACCCCCTGTCCTAGCGCCCGCGATCCGAAGTACTTCAATAGAACACGGCCGGTAGGCGAGAGGAAGGAATCGGCGATGCGGCGCCGCGCGGAAACCCCGGCATGAAAGAACGTATGGGAGGGTCCAGAACGGGCGCGCTGACGCGGCGAAGTCTCATTCGAAAGAGCCTCATCGTCGGGGGCGGGGTCCTGGCCGGTCCTACCATAAGGACCGGTGTGATTCCCGAATTCGACGCGCCGGCAGTCGCTGCCGCAAGCCCATCCCCACGGAGAAACCAAGTCGTCTTGACGCTGTTTGGCCTGCCCACGCGCATCGTGGGGTCCGTAGAAGTGACGGCGTTCTACATCTTACTCCTGGTTCATGATGTGCTGGCGAGGCCCGATTGGAAAACCGGGAAAGTCGTCCCGCGCCTCGCTGAGCGCTGGACGCGCTCCGCCGACGGTCGATCATACGTGGTGCGCCTTCGGAACGCGAAGTTCCAAGATGGTCAGCCTGTGACTGCGGAGGATGTGAAATTCAGCTACGAATTTTACCTTCACCCGCAATACCCCTTAGTCAATGAGGATTTGCTCGAGATCCAGGGGGCTCAGACCTACAGGCAGGGGAAAGCCGGAGAGGTCAGCGGCATTGCCATTGTCGATCCAATGACCATCCGGTTCACGCTGGAAGCCCACTACGCGTTTTTTGAAGAGAGTGTGTTGGGATCCAATCACTACATCATGCCGAAGCATGGCTGGAGTGGCGTGAATATGGGGCGCATGCTGGAGCACCCGTATGCGCGACGACCAATCGGGGCCGGACCGTATCGTCTCGTGGATTGGAAGGAGCGGGACAGCATCACCCTGGAGGGCTTCCCCGAGTACTGGGCCGGGCGCGCTTCGGTCGAGCGCGTCGTCGTCCGCTGGATTCCGGAACCGTCCACACTCGAAGCAGAACTCCGGGCCGGCAATATCGATGCGGCGTCCATCCTGGTTGACGATTTCCCAACGTTTGAGCGTGACGCGCGGTTCCGGCCATTGCGCATGGGAGCGGAATTCTGTTATTGGTGTTCATTCAACCACAGGCATCCCTTCTTCCAGGACGTGCGGGTACGGCAGGCACTCTTCCAGGCTATTGATCGAGAGACGATGGTTCGCACCCTTGCCAAGGGCTACGGCCGGGTGGTCAACAGCATCATCCCTCCCGATTCGCGACTGTACAACGCGTCACTACGGGGTTACCGTTATAGTCCGGACCGCGCGCAGGAGTTGCTGCGCGAAGCCGGGTTTGTGCCGGGCCCAGGGGGGATTCTCCAGAAGGACGAACGTCCGTTTCGGGTGCGCTATAGCTTTCTCTCGGAAAAGCGGTATCAAGACGTGGGGTTGATCATTCAGCAGTACTTCCGGCGTGTCGGCGTGGATTTGACGCTGGAGCCGTTGGAGCGAGGCGACTTCTTTAGCCGGTTCTGGCAGCCTTCGAACGCCGCGAATATCGAGATGGTTGGACTGTCGCTCTATACTGTTGCGCCTATCGCACCCCTCCAAGGGTCGCTCGAGTCGGTGTTCGAAAGTTCTGGGGCTTGGGCGCGCAACCTTCAATACCAGAATAGTGAAGTCGACGCATTACTCCGGCGGGCCACCACGGCGGCCGACCCGGGTGCGCTGAGAACGATTTACTTCCGCCTGCAGGAGGTGCTCAATAACGACGTCGCCTGGATTATGCTTTTCCGACCGGGCGAATTATGGGCCGTTCGACAGCGCATCGCGATTCCCGAAGTGCATGAACTGGCGCAGTTATTTGATTCGGTCGGCAGATGGCAAGTGACATAGAGGCTGTTGAGCACTGTACTGTGTAGATGGGACGGTACATTCTTCGACGGTTGCTGCAGGCAATACCCATCATCTTTGGCGTGACCGTCATCACGTTCAGCGTGCTCGTTCTGGCGCCGGGGGATCCGGCGTTGCTGCTGGTTGCGCCGGAACAGCAGAACACCGTGGATCTCCGCACGTTGCGAACGGAGCTCGGCCTCAATAGACCGCTGCCCGTCCAGTACGGCCTGATGATGCTCAATCTCGTCACGGGCCGCCTCCGGTCGTTCCGGGAGCGCCGCCCGACCACGGTGATGACGGTCGACGCCCTTGGTCCGACGGCCCTCCTCGCGAGTGGCGCGCTGCTGCTGGCGGTGGTGGTGTCCGTGCCAATTGCGCTCATCTCGGCCCTGCGACCGTACACCGCACTGGACCATCTGGTGACGGCATGGTCGCTTCTCGGCATCGGTCTGCCGAGCTTCTGGTTCGCCCTCGTCCTCATCTTCATCTTCACCGACCGGCTGGCATGGCTGCCGGCAAGCGGAATCGGTCCGGTGGGGGTGGGAGGGTATTCGCCGGCCCTGATCTGGCCCTATCTCGTGATGCCCACGACGGTGCTCTGTCTTTCGATCCTTCCGTTTCTCGTCCGCTTCACACGCTCGGCGGTTCTCGAAACCCTTCACGAGGAGTACGTTCTTGTGGCACGCGGGAAGGGGTTGAAGAACGGTCGGATCCTGGGACAGCATGTGCTGCGAAACTCGTTGATTCCCGTGGTCACCGTCCTCGGCCTGCTGATTCCGAACCTGCTGAGCGGATCTTTGGTGGTGGAGACGGTCTTCGCCGTGCCGGGAATCGGGCGGTTGGCCGTGGATGGGGCGCTCAGCCGCGATTACCCGGTCGTTCTGACCACGACGGTTGTCGGGGCGCTCCTCGTTATTCTGAGCAACCTGCTCACCGACACATCATACGCGCTGCTGGATCCGCGTATCCGATTTGACTGACCCCTCATTATGAAGGTGCACCCTGCGCCGCCTCATTCGTAACCCAAGGACGATCCCGGGCGCCGCCATCTTAGTCGTCCTTGGGCTCACTGCGCTGTTGGCCCCGATCCTCTCGCCCTTTCCTCCTGATCAGGCCAATTTTCTCAACCGCCTTGCGCCGCCGGCGTTGGGGCGCCCCCTGGGGACCGACCACCTGGGTAGAGACGTGCTGAGCCGAATCATCTGGGCCTCACGCACGTCCCTGGCCATCGGGGTATCTTCCGCAGGCGTCGCAGTGGGCTTGGGAGTGATCATTGGTGCTGGATCGGGGTTCTTTGGCGGATGGGTGGATACGCTCTTGATGCGATTGACCGACGTGATGCTTGCGTTTCCCGTCTTTTTCATCGCCGTGATGTTCCTCGTCCTCTTTGGGTCGAGCATCCCAGGGTTGGTCCTTGTACTGGGGGCCACATCGTGGCCGGCCTCTGCGCGGCTCGTTCGCGCGGAATTCCTGCGCCTCCGGCAGCTCGACTTCGTTTCGGCTGCGCGGGCTCTGGGCGCGTCGAGTCTGCGCGTCATCGCCCGTCACATCCTGCCCAACGTTGTCAATGTGGTGGTGATCTCTGTGACGCTCCGTGTGGGCCTCGCCATTCTGGCGGAAGCGAGCCTCTCGTATCTGGGCCTCGGCGTGCAACCGCCGACACCATCCTGGGGAAACATCATCGCCGATGGACGCGACTACATGCTCGCGGCATGGTGGGTGTCGCTCTCTCCCGGTATGTTCGTGCTCCTCTCGGTGTTGGGATTCAATCTTGTGGGGGATGGGATCCGGGATGCATTCGACCCGAAGATGCAGATCTAGCGCTGGGGAGGAGGATGGACGGCGATGACGTGGTGGAGGCCCGCGATGTCCGATGCGTCCCAGGCCGGTAGCGTAGGCCTCGTCGAGACCCGGAGTGCACGGGTCGCAGAGACGGGATTTTCATTCGAGAATGGCGCGAGGCTGCCGTCGATCCGTATGGCGTACGAGACATACGGACAATTGGCTGCAGATGGCCGGAATTCGATCTTGGTGCTTCACGGGTCGACGGGCAGCGCGCATGCTGCCGGCCGGTGGCGCACAGAAGATCCCGAACCAGGGTGGGCGGACGCGCTGATTGGCCCGCACAAGGTGTTTGATACAGACCGGTATTACGTCGTCGCCCCTAACCGCTTATGCGGAAGCTTCGGTTCCGATGGTCCCAACGAGGTCAACCCGCGGACCGAACATCGCTATGGGTTCGATTTCCCCGTCACGTCAATCCGCGATATGGCACGTGCCGATATGGCGCTGCTCGACTATCTCGGCGTTCGCCATGTCGTCCTCGTCTACGGGGTCTCGATGGGGGGGTTTCAAGCGGCCGAGTGGGCTGTGACGTTTCCCGATGTCGCGGACAAGATCGTCATCGACCGGGGCAATTTCCGGTCGCCTGATCTCTTGGTCGCGACGACGGAAGCCAGGACGGTGGCGATTCGTTCCGACCCGGATTGGCGGGCGGGTCGGTATGCCGAAGAGGGCGTGTTTCCGAGATCGGGGATGACGATCGCGGGGATGATCCTGCACCTGTACGCTACGAGTCAAGACGCATTCACGTCGACATTCGGCCGTTCCTTTGCCGGCCCAGAGGGCAGTCCGTACGCGGCGCTGGAAGAACGATTTGCGAGCGCGGCCGCGCTGCGCGCGAGCGGCGAAGCGTTCGCAACCAGTGGCATCGATCCACAGGCGTACCTGTATAACATACGGGCGATCGCCTTACACGACGTGTCGCACGGCCATGGATCTCTCGAGGCTGCGGCCCGTCGAGTGGGCGCGCGCGTCCGGTTTATCCATTGCCGTTCTGACCTTCTCGTCCCGGTGGAGGGGGCGCGCGAGGCGGACCGTGCGCTTCGGATGGCCGGCGTTGATACCGAGTTGTACGAGTACGATCATCCTCTGGGCCATCTTGCGCTCAGCACGTCCGAGCTGCGTCGGCAGTGGATGCCCGTACTCGAACATTTCCTTGAGGATCGGCCCGGCGAAATCA
>DASSXJ010000115.1 GCA_035703895.1 bacterium
TCGAGGAGGCTGTCGCTCGACCAGTGCAGGTCCTCGAACACCAGCACGAGCGGAGACTGCCGTGCCGCGGCTTCGATGGCGGCACGCCAGGCTCCGAGGAGCGCGGTCCGGTCGGTGATCTCCGATTCGCCGGCCCCCACCGTCGCGGCGAGGAGTTCGGCGGTCTTCTCTGCGTGCTCAGTGCCCAACCCAGTGAGCCAGAGGTGGATCGCCGTGCGAATGGCGGGGAGTTCGGTCTCCTCCCCAATGGCAGCGAGTCGAAACAGGACGGCGCGCAGCGGCCAGTAGGTGAGGCGCTGGCCGTAGGGAAGGCACTGGGCAATCGCCACCGTCGCACCGGGAGAGAGACGAGGCAGCCGGTCGAGAAACTCCTCTAGGAGGCGAGTCTTTCCGGTCCCTGCCGGGGCGATCAGGCTCACCAGGAACGGGCGGCGCTCGATCAGGGTCCGGCGTGCAATCAGCTCGAGCTGCGCGAGATCGGCCTCGCGGCCCACAAGGGGGATGCGCTCCGGCGTCCGAACGTCCGCCCGCCCCACCAACGCGGCGGCCCGGATCGGGGTCCGCTTGCCCTTCGCGTGGATCGCGGCGGCTGGCCCAAAGGTGAACGCCGCGCCCGCGCCGTGTGCGGCGCGCTCGCTGCACAAGATCACCCACGGATCCGCGGCCTGCTGGAGACGCGCTGCGATGTTGACGGCGTCGCCGGTGATGAGGAAGTCGCCACCCGAAGTGTCGCGCGTGGCCACGACCTCGCCGGTGTTCACTCCGAACCGGACCGGCACGCGCTCGCCCAGCGCGGGCTCGGCGCGGACGCGGTCCCGCAGTTCGAGCGCCGCGGAGAGCGCCCGCAGCACATCGTCTCCGTGCGCTTGGGGGAGTCCGAAGACGGCCATGACGGCGTCCCCGATGAACTTTTCGATGGTTCCGCCATGGGCGGCCACGACCTCCTTGGCAATGGCGTAGTAGCGGCCGAGCAGCGCGCGCACGTCCTCGGGGTCGAGGGATTCGCCGAGCTCGGTCGAGCCGGTCACATCGGCGAAGAGGATCGTGACGATCCGGCGCTCTTCAGGCATCGTGAGTCACGACGTTCCGCCTCGCCTCCGCGATGTCCTCGTCACGGTCTACTCGAGGACCGCGCGATGCACGAGCCGGTCCTCCGCGTGCGGCCCGCGCACGATGTCGAGGACCCCGCGATCCCGAAGATCGGCGATCGCCCCCTCGAGCACGAGGAGCGGCCATGCGAAGAGGGCCGCCGCCTCTTTGGGGCGCGGCGCTCCGGCGATTCGGACGTACTGCTCGAGCACCGCGGCCGCGGCGGCGCGATGCGAGATCGTCGATGCCCGCGCCACGACGTCCGGGAGCCAGCGTGCGAACAGGTCCCAGACGTACGCATAGTTCCCCGGGTTGTCCCCCACCTCGCCGACCCGAGCGAGGAGGAACACGTTTTGCAGTTCGGCGAGCGCCCGAACTAGACGCGGGCTGCTCCCCCGGCGCTCGGGTTCGACCGCCGACCGGATCTGGCGCGTCGTGATGGGACCGCTGCCCGCGACGACCTCATGCACGCGCCGCGCCAGTGCGGAGAGCCGGCCCTCCTCGTATAGCCGCGCGTGATCGTCCGGATCGCCGACGTTGCCCGTGAGGGCAAAGAAGAACGGGAGAAGGTCGATAGCGATAAACGTCGGCTTTCGGGCGAGTACCCGGCCGTAGAACACCCGCTTTTCCGAGGGAAGCGCCTCCTTCCACTCCCATACCCACGACCACCGCACGTCCTCGCTCCGCGTGGCGAGCACCTCGAAGAGGCTGGGGATGCGTCCCGGCCCAGGAGTGAAGGCGTAGCAAAACCCGACCGCCCTGATGAACCGTAGCGCCTCATTTTTCGTATGTATCCGGTAATGGCGCCAATCCTGCTCACTCAAGCGCCGCATTACGCCACCGGAGACGTTCGAATGGCGGTGCAACAGGGTGTTGGAAGCGGGGAGCGTCTCGGGTGCGTTACTTCTTGTGGCAGGGGGGGCGGCTTCTTGGGCAGAACGATAGTGAGACCCCTCGGCCTCGATACCCGGCCTTGCCGTGCCCGCTGCCGGACGGTCTGCGAGCCTTGATGCTGGATGGCGTTTCATGAGGAGCCCGTGATGGAGCCCACAACGCGTACGGAATTGTCTAACGGTTTGGTCGTGATTCTCCGCGAGGTCCACACGGCGCCGGTCGCGACGTTCTGGATCTGGTACCGTGTGGGGAGCCGCAACGAGGTCCCGGGCATTACGGGGATCTCCCACTGGGTGGAACACATGCTCTTCAAGGGCACGCCCACGCTCGGGAAGGGAGAGTTTCCTCGTCTCATCAACCGACACGGAGGTAGCTGGAACGGATTTACCTGGAAGGATTTCACGGCGTACTTTGAAACCCTTCCCGCGGAGCACCTCGGGCTCGGTCTGCGGATCGAGTCGGACCGGATGCGCAACTCGCTATTCAATCCCGACGAAGTGGGCAGCGAGCGCACGGTGATCATCTCGGAGCGGGAGGGCGCAGAAAACAACCCCGAGTACGCGCTGTACGAAGAGGTCGAAGCCGCGGCGTACCGCGTGCACACGTACCGGCATGCGGTCATCGGCTATAAGAGCGACCTGCTGGCCATCACGCGGGATGACCTCGTCCGCCACTATCAGACGTATTACGTGCCCAACAACGCGGTGGTCGTGGCGGTCGGCGACTTCGACAGCGCGTCACTGCTGCGCGAGATCCGCACGTCGTTCGAGCCGATCCCTGCGGGATCGCCGCCCCCGCCTGTGCGGAGCGTGGAACCTCCGCAGGAAGGAGAGCGCCGGGTGAGTGTCCGGCGGCCAGGCGGAGCGGTGCCCCAATTGCAGATGGCGTTCCATGCGCCCGCGGCCGGCGATCCCGAGTTCTTCCCCGTGCTCCTGCTCGACGGCGTCCTCTCGGGGTTCAAGGGACCCGGCGTCTTCGGCGGCGCGGCCATGGGCGTGCGCACCAGCCGTTTGTACCGCGCGCTCGTGGAGCAACAACTGGCGGTGGATACCGGGAGCGCCTTCCGCCCGACATTGGATCCCACCTTGTTCGAGGTCGGCGCGACGCTCCGGCCGGGGGTGTCGCCGGAGCACGTCGAAGCGGTTGTGCTCGGCGAACTCCAACGGCTGTCGGAGGAGCCGGTCGGACCTGAGGAGTTGGAGAAACTGCGCAAGCAGGCGCGCGCCCAGTGGGTATATTCGGGCGACGGCGTCGGCGGGCAGGCGGTGCTCCTGGGGAGCACGGAGATCGTCGCGGATGGCGACTATCTCGAGCGCTTCTTGGATCGGTTGATGTCCGTGACTCCAGCGGCGATGCAGAAGGCGGCCGCGCGCGTGTTCGACGACCGGAACCGCACCGTAGGGTGGTACCTCCCCGACGCGGGAGTGGCCGCGGTCGCGCCCGGTCGCGCCGAGCCGGCTGCGGAGGCGGCGGCCCATGCCTAACACGAGCGCGCAGTTGGCCCTCCCGATCAAGCCTGAGTTGGTGGTGCGCGAACCGCTCGGCCCCGGAGCGGTCGCGTTGATCCGGGAAAAGCGTACCAACCCCTCGGTCACCATCCTCGGCTACATTCGCGGGGGCGCGATGCACGACCCCGCGGAGAGGGAGGGACTCGCGCTCTTCACGGCCGCGATGCTGACGCGGGGGACGGCGTCCTATACGTCACAGGGGTTGGCCGAAGTGTTGGATTCCCTCGGCGCCAGCCTCAGCGTCCGGGCAGACCTCGAGGGAGTCTCGGTGTCGGCGCGGTGTCTCGCCGAAGACGCGGACCAGATCCTCGGGTTGATGAGCGAAGTCGTGCTGAGGCCGACGTTTCCGGCGGACGAAATCGAAAAACAGCGCGGGAGAATCATCACCGGCATTCGGGAGGGGCGGCTCGACACCAGGGCCGCCGCCGAGAAAGCATTCCGTGCCGCGGCGTATCCGCCGCAGCACCCCTACCACCGGACGGCGGAAGGCGAGGAGGAGTCGGTAAGCGCGATCGCGCGCGACGATCTTGTGGCATTTCATCGCCGCTATTACCGGCCGCAGGGATTTGTCATCGCGGTGGTCGGGGACGTGGCGTCCGCCAGCATGCTCGACCGCCTCCGGACGCTCTGGGACGGCTGGCGACCGTTCGGGGTGAGCGAGACGACGCTCCCCCCACAAGCCGGTCCGGCGTCGGCGGTTCAGCGGAAGGTCGTCACGATTCCGGGAAAGACCCAGGCCGATATCGTCCTCGGGGTCCCGGGGTTCGCCCGATTGAGTCCGGATTTCTACCCCGGCATGATCGCCGATCTCATCCTCGGGCGGCTCGGCCTCATGGGGCGGCTGGGTGCCACGGTCCGGGATCAGGAGGGTCTCGCGTACTACGTCTACAGCCAGGCACAGGCCGGGTTTCTGGCCGGGCCGTGGGCGGTTCGGGCCGGCGTGAACCCGCGCAACGTGGACCGAGCGGTCGAGGGCATCCTGCGAGAGATCCGGGGCCTGCAGCGCGAGCCGGTGCGCGATGGCGAACTCCCGGATGCCCAAAACTACCTGGTGGGATCGCTCGCCGTGCGACTGGAAACCGACGCGGGGATCGCCCAGGCCCTCCTCGAGATCGAGCTGTTCAACCTGGGCCTCGATTATTTGAGCGAGTACCCCTCACTGATCCGGGGCGTGACGGCGGATGCGATCGGCGCGGCGGCCACGCGCTACTTCGACCTCAACGGATACACCGTGGCGATGGCGGTTCCTGGGTGACCCGCGTCGCATTTGGGCTAGGGGGCAACCTGCCGGTCCGGCAGGCGGTGACCTTCGCCCAGTATGCGGAGGAGCGGGGATTCGAGTCATGTTGGGTGCATGAGGCCTACTGGAACCGAGACGCGCTCTCGTTTCTTACGGCGATCGCGGTAGGAACGGACCGGCTCGGTCTCGGCACCGGATGCATCAACCCCTACACGCGGCATCCTGTCCTCGTGGCGTCATCGCTCGCGACCCTGGACGAATTGAGCGGCGGCCGGGCAATCTTAGGTTTCGGCACCGGGTTCCCCGGACGCTTGGACGAGCAGGGGATCGTGCACGCGCGGCCGATCGGGGCGATGCGGGAGAGCATCGCCCTCATTCGCCGGCTCTGGGAGGGGGAGAAGGTGACCTATGCCGGCCGGAGTTTCTCGCTCAGAAACGCCGTGATCACCGTCCGCCCACCGCATCCCGTACCCATTTACCTCGCCGGGTGGGGCCGGGGGATGCTCCGTGTGGCCGGTGAAGTATGCGATGGATACCTCGCGCGCGCCCTCGAATCGCCGGCCTCGTGCCGGAGGTTGATCGGTGCGGTGCGGACCGCCGCGTCGGCGGCCGGGCGGAACCCGGAGGCGGTCGATGTGGCCGCCTACCTCCTGTGCGCGGTCTCTTCTGATCGCGCCGAAGCGCGAGCCATGATGCGCCGCGATCCGTTCGTCGTTTACCAGTTTGCCGTGATCGACGAGGCCGTCCTCGAGGAGAGCGGTGTCGATCCACGGGTGAAGCGCCGCATTGCCGAGCCGTTCTGGCGGGGGGACATCCTGGCGGCGAGCCAAGAAGTCAGTGATGAGCTGCTCGACGAGTTCACCCTCGCGGGCACGCCCAGCGATGTGATCGCCCGGCTCGGAACGTATGCGGAGGCGGGCGTGCGGATGCCCATTCTCCAGCCAATTGCGACCGCAGACCCGGAAGTGCGCCGGGTCATCGACGTCGGCCGCGAGTTTACGCACAGCACGGCGGCCGCGGGCTGAAATCTGAGGGGGACACGATGCCTGATTTCGCCTATTTCTGCGGCACCGAACAGTTCCAGCCCGAGGTTCTCCTCGACCATGCCGTTCAGGCGGAGGCGTTGGGATTTGATGCCCTGACCGTCTCAGACCACTTCCACCCATGGGTCGACGACGCTTCGGCGGCGGCGTTCGCCTGGAGCTGGCTCGGAGCGCTCGCCATCCGCACGCGGCGCGCGCGGATCGCCACCGAAGTGACCTGCCCTCTGTTCCGCTATCACCCTGGAGTGGTCGCGCAGGCGGCGGCCACCGTGGACCGGCTCTCCGGCGGGCGCTTCGCGCTCGGCGTCGGGACCGGAGAAGGGATCAACGAGCGTCCGCTCGGGTGGGAATTTCCCGGCAACAAGGAACGGCGCGCCCGGATGGCGGAGGCCATCGCAATCATGCGGCGCCTGTTGGACGGCGAGAAGGTCGACTTCGCGGGGGAGTACTATCGCACGCGGGCGGCCAAGCTCTACAGTCCGCCGCGTGGCCGCGTGCCGATCTGGATGTCGGCCGGGGGAGTCCAGTCCGCCGCGCTGGCCGGTCGGGTGGCCGACGGGCTCATCGTCAGCGTCAAGGTGCCGGCCGAGGCGCGAGAGCAGGTCATCGATCCCTTCGCACGTGCCGCGCGAGAAGCGGACCGGTCGAGGCCAACGGTGGTCGCGCAGCGGTGGTCGATCCTGGCCCGAGACGAGGACGAGGCGTGGCAGGCCCTGGCCGCCTGGCGAGGGCTACGGGTGGAAGGCCGGCTCGATGAGGTAGATCCTTCCGTGCTCCGGACCCGGGCCGATGCGATGGACCGCCGCGAGATCATCGGGAAGTACGCGTGGGCCCGCACCGCGGCGGACCTCGTCGAGATTTACCGCCCCTTGGTCGAGGTCGGGGCGGACATCGTGACGCTCCAGGTAACGTCGGTCGACCAGGACGCCACCATCAAACTTCTCGGCAAGGAAGTGCTTCCCGCGCTCCGGCGGCTTGCGCCTTCCGCGTGAATGGCTGAGGCGACCCTCATCGTCGTTCCGGGGATCCCCGACGTCCGGCCGGGGATGTCGCTCCCCGATCTGCTCGTCCATGCGCTCAACGCGTCCGGGCTGCGGCCGTCCAACGGCGACGTGCTCGTCGTCGCCCAAAAGGTCGTCAGCAAGGCCGAGGGCAGCCTCGTCGACCTCGCCGGCGTCACGCCCGGCGAGGAGGCGCTTCGATTGGCGGGCGAAACCGGCAAGGATCCCCGGCTGATCGAGGTGATCCTCCGGGAATCGACCCGGGTGGTTCGCGTCAACGCCGGCGTGCTGATCGCCGAGCACCGGCTCGGCTTCATCTGCGCCAATGCCGGCGTGGACCACAGCAACGTCGGGATCGGGCCCGAGGTCGTCTCCCTGCTGCCGCGCGATCCCGACGCCTCCGCGCGTGAGATCGCGTCGGCGTTCCGCCGCGCCTTCGAGGTCGACGTCGCCGTGATCATCAACGACAGCCACGGCCGCCCCCACCGGGAGGGCGCGGTCGGCGTGTGCATCGGCGCAGCGGGCCTGGAGCCGCTCGAGAGTCTGGTGGGGCGTCCCGACCGGTACGGGTACACGATGCGGACTTCCGTGGAAGCGGTCGCCGACGAGTTCGCCGCGGCCGCCACGCTCCTCCAGGGACAGTGCGACGAAGGCACGCCTGTCGTCCTCATCCGAGGGATCCCGGTGCGGGAGGGACGCGGCGACGCACGTCAACTGTTGAGGGACCCCGAGCGCGACCTGTTTCGCTAGCGTCTGCGATCGCCGCGCGTCGCCGCGCGAGGAAGTCGCGGCGTCCGGATCGAATCCTCGTCTTCCAGTGAGCCCAACCACCGGGACGGAACGGCCTCGGTCGAGGGCACCAACAGTCGGTCAAGGGGGAATGCATGTCTAAAGTCGTTGGTGTGTTGACGGCTCTCGTGTTAGTGTTTAGCGCGTTCGCCGGATCGGGAACGGCACAATCTTCTCCGGCAACGTGGAAGGTGGCGATCGGCGGGGAGACGCCGGACCACGGGATCCAGGCGCAGGTCTTCGCTCCAGGCACGATCACGATCCATGCCGGCGACACGGTCGCGTGGACGATGGCGGCCCTGTTCGACCACACGGTGAGCTTCCTCTCCGGGGCGAAGCCGCCGAACCCGGTCGTCCCCCAACCGGGCGGGAAGTTTCTCTTCAACCCTCTCGTGACCGCGCCTCAAGGCGGGGAGACGTACGACGGCAAGGGCGTGGCCAGTTCCGGGTTCCTTCATCTCAAGGGGAACTACTCGCTCACGTTCACGAAGCCCGGACGGTATGCGTACCTGTGCCTGCTGCACCGGGGGATGACCGGCACGGTCGTGGTGCTGTCGCCGGGGAAGAAGCTCCCGGCCGCGCAGGCCGACCTCGACCGCCTGGGCGCGCGGCAGGTGCAGGGCGCGCTCGCAGCAGGCCGGTCATTGCTCACCGGCACCAAATGGTCCGCCATCAAGGGGGCCAAGGCAACGGCGTACATCTCGCCGATGGTGGGGACGCTGCCCGGGGCCGCGTCCGTGATCCGATTCGTTCCCGAGGCGCTCACGATCAAGGTGGGCGACACCGTGCAGTGGGTGATGCGGGACCCCATCGAGCTGCATACGATCACGTTCTCAGGAGGCGATCAGCCGCCGGACTTGGTCACGCCGGAGCCCCAGCCCCAGGGTCCGCCAAAGCTGTACTTCACGCCGAAGACCGTGGTGCGCATCGGCGGGACCGCGCAGGTCGGCGGTGGCTTCAACAATTCCGGGTTCATGGCGTTTGACGCTCCGGGTCCAAGGACGTACTCGCTCACGTTCACGCGGCCGGGGACATACACGTACTGGTGCGTCGTCCACGTGCCGCAGGGGATGAAGGGCGTGATCAACGTCCAATAACCAACTACCAACCCTTCTTTCGGAGATAGAGACTCAGGACAATAGCGCCTTCTGCGATCAATCCCAGGGGGAAGGACCAGGATGTCCACGATTCCAACCGATGAGCGCGAAGAGAGCCCACCAGGAACGACAATGCTTGGGACGGATGGCCGAGGACGGCGCTCGAAAGGTCCTCCCAACGGTCAGGATTGAGGACACTCACTTCTTCGCTGGGACCCACCGTCAGCGCGAGAAAGAGCCCGTGCCCCCACATCGACGCACACACGATTGCAATAGTCCAGAGCAACCAGATGGTGCGTTTTCGTTCCGTGGGGCGCCGGGAAGCAGGTTGTGGAAGAGCCGTCCAAGTCGTCACACCTAGAGATATCCGCCTTCAGGCCGCCTCACGCCCCCGTTCTTTCGGATCAACCTCTGATTCTGCCGGATAGATCTCCCGAGTCAAGCTGGTGAGTAACCACGTCTAGAAGGCCTAATTGAGTTCGCCATGAAGAACGCGATATATGCAGATGCGCGGCCGATGAAGTCACCCTACCGTCCGCGCGGTTATACGCCCAGATACTGCTGGCGGACGCCGGGGTCGGCTCGGAGGCGGGCGGGAGGACCCTCGAAGACCACGCGACCCTTGTTGAGCACGTAAATCTGGTCGGCGATCTCGAGCGCGAGGCTGAGATTCTGTTCGACCAGCAGCACTCCGAGGCCGTCCTGCCGGAGCTCCTCGAGGACTTCGCGCACGCGGGCCACAAAGCGCGGCGCGAGGCCCTCGGTGGGTTCGTCCATCAATAGTATCCGAGGGCCCTGGACGAGCGCCCGGCCGATCGCCAGCATCTGCTGCTCTCCCCCTGAGAGGAGGCCTCCCAGTTGGTGGGCGCGCTCGGCGAGAATCGGGAACCTCGCGTGCACGCGGTCGAGCGGCCACCCACCCGGCCTCGGCGCCAGGGTGAGCTGCTGGCGGACCGTGAGATCCGGGAAGATCCCGCGGCCCTGCGGGACGAGCGCGATCCCCGCCCGGGCCACACGGTGCGGAGGTGCTCCGGTGATGTCCTGCCCGTTGAATGTGATCCGCCCCGCGCGGGGCGGGGTCAGCCCCATGACCGTCCGTACGGTCGTGGTCTTTCCGGCCCCGTTCCGGCCCAGGAGGCACGTGATCATAGCGGGGGCGGCCGTGAGCGTCACGCCTTGGAGGATGTGGGAGTCTCCGTAATAGGTCTCGATGCCGGCGAGTGTCAAGAGCGGTGCGCTCATGCGCGGGCGGGCGGCGGCGCGCCGAGGTAGACTTCCTGAACCCGCGGGTGTCCTCGGACCTCATCGGGGGTACCGCTCGCGATCACCTCTCCGAGATGCAGAACGGTGATCCGATCGGCGATGGCAAACACCACATCCATGTCGTGCTCGATGATGACGAGCGTCTGCTCCCGCCCGAGCCGGGAGAGGAGCGACGTCATGCCGGCCGTCTCGGCCGGGGACATGCCGGCCGTGGGCTCGTCGAGGAGCACCACGCGGGGGCGTCCCGCAAGCGCGACCGCCAGCTCGAGCTGGCGTTGCTCTCCGTAGGACAGCACGCGCGCCGGCAGCGATGCCCGTTCCTCGAGCCCCACGCGGGCGAGGAGAATAAGCGCGGCTTCGCGGAGGTCGCGCAGGCGGCCGGTGGGCGTGAGAAGCCGGCGGGTCGCCGTCGTGTGGGCCTGGACCGCGAGCCGGACGTTCTCTACCGCTTCGAGGTTCTGGAGCAGGTTGTTGCGCTGAAACGTACGGGCCAGTCCCTGCGTGGCGATCTTGTTTGGGGCAAGCCCGGTAATCGGGTGGTCCCCGAGGCGCACGTGACCGGATGACGGCACGAGCTCTCCGCTGATGAGGTTGAACAATGTGGTCTTCCCCGCCCCGTTGGGCCCGATGACGGCATGGCGTTCTCCCGCCGCGACGTCGAGGCTGACGCCGTTCACGGCGATCACGCCGCCGAACCGGCGCGTCAGGCGTTCGGTGACGAGGATCGCGCCCATCGCCAGCTGAGAAGACCGGCCAGCCCTCTCGGGGCCACCAGGACGACGAGAATGAACGCCGCGCCTAGGATCATCGTCCACCGTTCGGTGACCGAGCTGACCAGGTTTTGGAGAATGAGCACCACGCCCGCGCCGACCGCCGGGCCGATGAGGGTGCCGGCACCGCCGAGGAGGACCATCACGAGGACTTCGCCGGACCGCGTCCAGTAGAGCTCGTCCGGAGACACGAAGCCGTTGTAATATGCGTACAGAACTCCGCTGAGCGCGGCGGTCGCACCGGCCAGCACGAACGCCGCCAGCTTGAGGCGAAAGGTGTCGAACCCCATGGCCCGCATGCGCGGCTCGTTCTCGCGGACGCCAATCAGGGCCGCGCCGAATGGAGAAGCGACGATGCGCTGTAGCACGAGCGCCGCGGCGCCGACGACGAGAAGGACGAGATAGTAAAACGGCACCGCGCCTCCGAAGTCGACCCCCGGGATCGTCGGGCGGGGGATTCCCGAGAGCCCGTTCGTGCCGCCCGTCAGCCACGACCATTGGTGCGCCACCGCATAGGCCATCTGCGCGAACGCCAGCGTCAGCATCAAGAAGGACACGCCGGTCGCCCGGAGCGCAAAGACGCCGATCGCCAGCGCGGTCAGCGTACCTACCGCGACTCCGGCGGGAAGAGTGATCAGGAGGGCCGGGCTCACGCGCGTGCTTACGAGGGCGACCGCGTAGGCCGCGGTGCCAAAAAACGCGGCGTGCCCGAGCGAGACCAGCCCGGCGTACCCGACGAGGAGGCCCAGGCTCATCGCGAAGAGCGCAAAGATCAGCACCTCCGTGAGCGTCGAGGTGAGATACCGGACGTGCGCGACCGGGAGGAGGGCCAGCGCCAGCCCGGCGATGACCCAGGCGGCCCGGAGCGCGCGGCCCTCC
>DASSXJ010000116.1 GCA_035703895.1 bacterium
AGCGGTGAGCCATCAATTGGCTACGCCTTCCGCAACCTCGGATCCAGCAGGTCTCTCACGCCGTCCCCGAAGAGGTTGAACCCCAGGACGAGGAAGAGGATGGCGATGGCCGGAAAGGTCGCGATCCACCACTGCTCCATAAGGAACCGGCGCCCATCCGAGACCATCAGCCCCCACTCGGGCGTCGGTGGCTGCGCGCCAAAGCCGATGAACGACAGCCCGGCGATGATAAGGATGACGTTGCCCACTTCGAGCGTGGCCTGCACCAGGATGGGGGCGAGGGCGTTGGGGACGAGGTGGCGCGCGAGGATCGCTGTGTCTGTCGCACCTTCGGCGCGGGCCGCCTCCACGTACTCCCGGGCGCGCAGCGAGAGGACCTGGGCCCGAGCGATCCTGGCGTAGACCGGCCACGAGGTCACGGTGATGGCCAGCAGAGCGTTGGTGAGGTTGGGCCGGAGGATGGCCGAGATGGCCATCGCGAGGATGAGGCTCGGAAACGCCAGAAACATGTCGGTGATCCGCATCAGCGTCTCATCCCACCACCCGCCGTGCCATCCGGCAAGCATGCCGGCCGCGAGGCCGAAGATCGTCGCCCCGGTGACCACGGCAGCCCCAGCCACCACCGAGATCCTTGCCCCGTAGATCACACGCGTGAAGACGTCGCGCCCGAGCGAGTCGGTGCCGAAGAGGTAGGCGGGGCTCGGCGCGATCAGCCGCTGGCCTAGGTCCTGAGCGAGTGGGTTCCGCGAGGCGAGGAGCGGGCCGAGGAGGGCGATGGTGATGAAGACGGCGACGATCAACCCGCCGGTGAGCGTCAACGGACTCCTGCGTAGCGCCCGCCAGACAATCTCCGTGGTTTGCCCCTCGAAGGAACGTTAAGTGTAGCGAACCTGGGGATCCAAGTACGCGTAGAGGACGTCGACGGCGAGGTTCGCCATCGAGTAGATCACCGCGATCACCAGCGTCACGCCCAAGACGGCCGGGATATCGACGCTGATGACCGAGTTGGTCGCGTACCGTCCTAAGCCCGGCCACGAGAAGATCGTCTCGGTGAGCACGGCCCCGGAGAGCAGGCTGCCGTATGTCAATCCGATCACGGTGACCGTCGGGAGGAGCGCGTTGCGCAGCGCGTGCCGGAGCACCACCCGCCCTTCTGCCAGCCCTTTCGCTCGAGCGGTCCGCACGTAATCCTGGCGCAAGACCTCAAGCAGGCTCCCCCGAGTCATCCGCGTGATGAGGCCGGCGGAATAGTACCCCAATACGAACGCCGGCAGGATGAGATGGCGGCACGCGTCCCGCAGGGCGTCCCAACTGCCCGAGAGCAGGGCATCGACCGCCACCATCCCGGTGAGATGGGGGGGCGGCTGGGTGTAGATCCCGAGTTGACCGGGTCCAGGCAGGATCCCTAGCTTTGAATAGAGCACCCCGAGCAGCAGCAGCGCCACGTAGAATACCGGCAGCGACGTGCCGCCGAGCGCGAAGACACGGGCGACCTGGTCCGGCCATCGGTCCTTGTATAGCGCGGAGACGACCCCGGTGGGGATCCCGATCGCGATGGCGACCATCATCGCAGCAGTCGAGAGTTCCACCGTCGCCGGCAGGTACTGGGCCAGATCCTGACTTACCGGGCGGTTATCCATGATCGAGATGCCGAGGTTGCCGTGGAACAGGTCCCGCATGTAGATCACGTACTGGACGGGGAGCGGTTTGTCGAGTCCGATCTGGTGTCGGACTTTCTCCACCAAAGCGGGCGGCGCGTGCTCGCCGAGATATGCCGCGACCGGGTCTGCCGGGACGACGTGGGAAATTACGAACGTGATCAGCGTGACCCCCGCGAGGACGAACATGGTCAGGCCCGCCCTGCGGGCCACAAACCGAAGGAGGTTCATTCGCTGCGGAGCATGGGGTGGGGCGCGGATCCCCTCCCCACCCCACGCTGGACGCTGTCTACTGCTTCGTCATGACCAGGAAGTCATAGAAATTCACGGGATCGTACAGAAAATTCTGGATTCGCTTCGACACTCCTAGGGAGACAAGGGGCTGGTAGAGGATGGCGAACGGCCCATCCTGGGCCATCGTCTCGTTCACCTTCTTGTAGATCGCGGCGCGCTCCGGCGTGTTCTGCATCTCCGCGGCCTGGCCCACGAGCTTCGAGAGCGGGTCGTTGGCGTAATTGAGCCGCCAGGCGAGCGACTTCTGCGTGTAGTCGCCAAACGGCTTGGCAAAGTCGTCTGCGTCGGGGTAATCCACGAACCAGGTCAGCATGACCATTTGGGCCTGCTGCGCCCTGTAGGTCTTCAGCATCTCGCTCCCGACGATTTGCCGGACGTTGATCCGGATGCCGACCGCCCCGAGGTCGTTCTTGATCTTGGCGGCCAAATCTGCCCCCGAGATCCCACCTGCCTGCACCGCGGTCCCTATCAGCAATTCCGCTGTGAAGCCGTTGCCGAACCCGGCCTCGGCGAGGAGGCTCTTGGCCCTTGCCGGATCGTGTTTGAACGGGAGCGACGGCTCGTATCCAAACAGGCCTTTCGGGATCACCCCCTGGAGCGGGGTCCCGTTCCCCGTCAATAGGTCTTTGATGATACCGTCGTAGTCGATCGCATACTTCACCGCCTGACGGACGCCCGCCTTCCCAAACGCGGCAACGTTCTTCACGTCCATCCCTAGGTACTCCATGGCGAGATCCGGGGTCTGGAACACAAAGAACTTCGGTTCGCGCCGGAGAGCCGCGATCTGGCTCGCCGACAGGTCCCAGGCGATGTCCGCGTCGCCGCGCCCCAGCATCTCCCGCTGCACCGTATTCTCCGCGATATTGAGGAGGACGATCCGCTTGATCGACGGCACGGCGCCGAGATTGTACGTGGGGTTGGGCCCCAGCTCAATCGACACCGAACGCTCCCACTTGACGAGCACGAAGGGGCCGCTTCCCGCGGAGTGGTCGTTAAGCCAGGCGTTTCCCCAATCATTGTTCTGCACGTGCGCTTTGACCGTCTTGCTGTCGACGATGCTCGCGACCGGGTTCGCCAGAATCGACAGGAACGCCCCGGGGCTGAATGGTTTCGGCAGCGCGATGACGACCGTGTAAGGATCTGGCGCCTTGACCGTGGCCGAGACTGTTTTGTCGTCGATCCCCATCTGCGTGATCAGCCACGACGCCGGATTTTTGGGCAGATTGACCACTCGTTGGATGCTGTAGACCACGTCGTCGGCCGTCAGCGGGTTGCCGCTGCTGAACACCACCCCGTGCTTGAGGTGGAACGTGTACGTGCGGGCATCCTTGCTCACGTCCCAGGACTGGGCCACCTGCGGCTGTACCTGGGTGAGGTTGCCGCGGGCGAACGTGACAAGGGTGGAGTACATCTGGTGGTCGGGTACCGTGCTCGAACGCTCGTAGGCCAGATTCGGATCCATGGTGACGGCGTCAGAGAGGCTGCCGTCGGCGATGACGACCGTTTGCTGGGACCCGTAGTTGGCCGCGAACCCGCCGGGGACCGCGGCCCATGCCGTGAAGAGCACACACGCGAGCACTCCGACCAATAGACGCCGCCGCATAGAGTTCACCCCCTGTGGACCCGTCGCACCCGCTCGTGTTCGGCGGATGGGGGGATGGTCCCTGCCGGCACCCCTCTTAGGGTGTCTGCAATGGGCTGCTGGTGGGCATAGCGGAGTATAGGAATTCGCCATCGGGAGGAGGCGGAGAAGACGAGACACGTCATCGGCTATCTGGTCTGTCTAACCTTCATCACCTTCGTGCTGACATTCTTCGGCTTCTT
>DASSXJ010000117.1 GCA_035703895.1 bacterium
AGAACGCGATGGCGAGCGCCAGGGTCCCGAGGAGAGCGGCGCGCGGACTAACGAACCAGCGCAGAATGTCGATATCAAGCGCGCCCCGTGTCCAAGAGCACCATCCACGTCCAGACCTGCTAGCCAACGGCCTGCCCCCCCCTCGTCTCGTGGTGCTCTCACGTACCGCTCTGTACTCTCACCCCCTGGTATGGACCACGCCGGGGCGCCCTGGAAATCAAGATTTGTATAACACTGCAGCAACGTTTGTGTCCTTGTCGGAGAACAAGTTGCCTCCTCAGGCCGTCCCGGCCGCTGTTCCTCGCATTTCGCCGGCAGGCTCTTCGCCTGACATGGGACGGTCCTGGCGATCGGCGCCCGTCAGGTCTCGGCAATTCTGGCGAGGCCTTCGGGGGAGGTAACGACGATCCGTTCGCGCCCAGCGGTCACGAGGCCGCGTGCCTCCCACCGGCCAAGAATGCGACTGAGCGTCGGCGGTGTCGTTCCGAGGAACTCGGCCAGATCCTGCTGCATCATGGCGAGAGCGGGCGCTCTGCGGTGGCCGCGGGCACGAGCCAGGCGGAGGACCGTCCGCGCCAGGCGGTGGGCGACTGGCTCCGTCGCATAATCATGGAGGCGGCTCCAGTCGGCTTGCAGCTGTCGGGCGGTGAAGCGAAGAGTGTTCCTCGCCACGACGGGAGAGCTCCTGAGGATTTCTTCAAAGGTCTCCGCCGGCCGACCGAGCACGCGGCTGTCCTCGATGGCTTGCGCCGTGTAGGTTCGGGCGGTGCCGGCCATCGGGGCAAGATAGCCGAACGTTTCCCCCGGCTCGACAAAGGTAAGGATGATCCCTCGGCCATTCGGCCCGGTCAGGACCAACTTCACCTTGCCGTGAACGATCACGTAGATGCTGTCCACCCGGTCACCTTGCCGGAACACGGTGGTCCGTTTGGCGATGCCCCGCTCCTGTGCCACCGCGAGAATTGTGCGCACCACTGGGATCGGGACTGACGCGAAGAGCTTACAGCGATGTAGTGTCCGAAGGAGCACCTCCTCCGCTCCCGCTGTGTCCCTAGTTGACCCGGGAGATCTGGCCCCGGGGGACTCGCGACCCGACGCCCCGCCAGCCATGTTTTCGGGATCCTTCCCGTCCAGTCTGATCCACTTCAAGCGTAAGCTGGCAACAAAGGAATTGAATCAGGACGAGCACCGATTCCGCCTCGGGCGATCAACCGATGGCGGATCGGCCAATCTGCTCCACGTCCCGGCGCACGACCGCCTCCGCTGGACGTTCAAACTCGGGTAAGAGGCCGACCTCATGTCCCGCTCACGACCCCGTCTGTCTGGGTCCCGATACTCCTTCAGCGGGCTGTTGGCTCGGCGAATCGAGGCGGTCGCATCCACCCCGGTTCCTCATTCGGCCAGGCCGTCAGGGAGCGAGTTTGGCCGTACGGTCCGTGGAACGCGGACCCGATGGGCAAATCGGGCCTGCACCCGATTCTCTCGCTGAGCTGTGGGGTCTAGTCTGGAACCAGAAGGTGAGATTGATGCCAGGGAATTTCAGCCAGACTGGCGCGGAGGCGATGATGGTGGCGCAGGAACACGGAGTGATAAGGGTCATCGCAAGAGTGCTGCTGTGGGCGTTGGCGGTCGGGGCCATGGTAGCGGCAGGAGCGATGGCCGCGGGAATGCCGGTTGTGCGCGCCGCGACGCACTCGGTCGACGTGACGATCGTCGCGGGCAAGAACGCGAGCGATGGGAGCTTCGACTTCATCGGATACCAGCGTGGCGCCATGACGATCACGGTGCCTGTCGGCTGGAAGGTCGTAGTGCACTTTGAGAACGCGGGCATGGTGCCGCACAGCATGGCGGTGCTGCCCACCGGCGCGCACCAGCAGGTGGCGCCATCCGGTACGCCGGCGTTCCCAGGCGCGACGACCGCGAATTTCGTCGCGGGGCTTCCCAAGGGCGCCAAGCAGACGTTCACGTTCGAGGCGAGCAAGGCCGGCACGTACGAGTTTATCTGCGGCGTACCCGCGCACGCCGTAGCCGGGATGTGGGACAGCCTGGTCGTTTCAGATACGGCGGACGCGCCCAGCGTGACGCCGCTCGGCGCCGCGACGTTCAGTGTGCAGTAGCGCGTACACCGGCCGGGCCCCGGCGTGCCACCTACCAGGGCGAGAGGACAGTGCTGTTCGTGAGCGCACCACGAGACAGGGGGGGACAGGCCGTGCCTAGCGGGTGCGCCTGGCAAGTCTCCATTGATGGGGACAGTCGGCCCCGGGCGGTCCTGCGCACATCTGATCCCGAGATCAGGTCTTCACCCGATTACTCATTGAGGAGTCCCTAGGTATTCTCCCTTGGGGGAATAGGACGATGTGGCCGAGCATCTTTGGACCGGGATGGGGTTGGGGGGTGTTGGTTGCCCTGGCGTTCTTGTGTCTCGTGCTGGGGGTACTCGGATTCCTGCTCCTCGTCATCAACAGGCCGCCACGGGACACCGATGAGTCAACCGATCGGCTCTGGCACCTGCTTGAAGAGGGAGACATCACTCCAGGGGAGTTCGAGCGCCGGAAACGCGCGATCCAACCCAAACTTGGAGTGCGAGTTGTCAGCAAGTGAAGTGGACCATCGACACAGCACGCAGCCGGGTGGAATTCGTGGCGCGCTATGTGGGCATCTCCACTATTGAAGGCCGCTTCACACGCGTGCGCGGCACGGTTGAGACAACCGAGGACGGACAGCTGAAGGCCATCGAAGCGTTCATCCCGGCCGCCAGTGTCGATACCGGTGTGTCCGAACGCGACACACACCTGCGCTCGCCGGATTTCCTCGACGCCGCGAAATACCCTGAGTTGACGTTCCGCGCGGCCGCGATAGAGCGCCTGGGCGACGGGCAGTACCGCGTGCGCGGCGAGATCACGATCCGCGACCGAACCCACGGTACGGTGTTTCAGGTCGACACCTCCCCTCAGGTCATCGATGGGCTGGGTGGCCGACGCGCGCGGGCGAGTGCGACCGGGACATTTTCCAGGAGGGAGTGGGGGCTGGCCTGGGATCGGATTCTACGCTTCGGCGGGTTGTTGATCGCCGACGAAATGTATTTCTCCCTCAACATCGAGGCGGTGGCGGACGCATCCACCCCCGTCCTCCGTTCCACCAGCCCTTAGGCGTCGTGCCGAGGCTTTAGGTTGCTCGTGGACCCGATGCCCAAATCCGTTCCGCAACCGATTCTCTCGTTAGCCCCCCGGGGTCTATTCTGAGATCAGGAGGTGAGGTCAATGGCAACCAATCCGCAGCGTAAGCAGTACTTCGAGGATCCCCCGCTGGCGCGGACGATATTCAGCTCCACCCAGCTTGCATGGCTGTGGCTGATCGTCCGGGTGTGGCTCGGGTACAACTGGATCGAGGCCACCCTCTCGCACAAGATCGGGAATCCGGCCTGGGTGCAGACCGGCGCCGCGATCAAGGGGTTCTGGCAGCAGGCGATCGCCATACCGGCAAAGGGGCGGCCACCCATCGAGTACGGTTGGTACCGCGATTTCC
Organism: bacterium; assembly: GCA_035703895.1. Classification (NCBI taxonomy): domain Bacteria; species bacterium. Next base: position 3,526 of record DASSXJ010000117.1, read on the forward strand.
TGGCGTACCTGTTGAGCATTCACGCGGAGGTCTGGATTGGGAAACTGGTCGCCTACGGCGAGCTCCTCGTTGGGATCGCGTTGATCCTCGGCGCGTTCGTGGGGATCGCGGCCTTCTTCGGCGCCTTTATGAACTGGAACTTCATGATGGCGGGCACCGCGAGCACGAACCCCTTGCTCTTTGCCGTGGCGATCCTGTTGATTCTGGGCTGGAAGGTCGCAGGATACTACGGGCTCGACCGATATCTGCTCCCTGTGCTGGG
>DASSXJ010000118.1 GCA_035703895.1 bacterium
CCCGCCCCGGACACGCACGGTCGTTGCCGCGCTGACGGGCTGGAGGGCGTTGGAGGCGATATAGTGGCCGCTCTGTCGTAGCTCCTCGTTAAAGGCTATTGAGTCGCGAATGACGGTTGCATGTTCGCTGTCGGACAGGGCATCCCAAGTCTTCTGCTCGAAGTAGACTGCACAAAGATATTTCATCGCTGTGCTCCTTATCGCGCTCATGCGTTTATAGACATTTGTTAGTCGTTCGGCAGAGCCTGGAATCGACAAAGGTTGTGAGAAATAATTACTCTGAAAGCCATGAATGCCTCAATCTCTCTGTGGATATGGTAACGACACAGCTCAGGAAGACCGTGCGGGTTCAGTCACCCACGTAGGAACGTCACGTTCACTTATACACGACCAGCCAGCCTACCCCCTGCGGACACGAATCCCTCGGGGTGAAATCGAGGATCTTGCTCCCTTTCCATTGTGCTGCCGGCGTATCATCCCGAAGGGGCCGCCGGGCGTGCACCGGCGTACCATTGGCGTCGAGCACCCACGTCTCCGTATCCTCGTCGACGGTCAGGGCCTGGCCTAGGGTGTCCAACAGCACGAACCTGGAATTGCCTCGTACGGACCACGTGAAGGTCGTCGTCGATAGATACAGCGTCACTGGCCGGCGGAGCAGGATCTCGGCCACCATGCAGCCCGCTCGCTGATCGGTAGCCGCAAGAGCAGCACCCCCGGCGATTGCCAGGAGGCTCGATAGGACTATCACCGCCGCGATTCTCATATGCGTTGTCCCTCCCCGGAGCGCTGATCGTCCTTGCCTCCCTGCGGATGCACATGAGAGACATTCCATGTCTGCGGGGCTCAGTCCCTCAATCTCCCGCCCCAGCCGCTTCCAGCACGGTGCAGCCTGAGAGCCGGCAGGTTTCGGCGGACAGAGATGGGTCTGTCCGGACGAAGGAGAACCCTCTCTCACAGGCTGAAACGCTCCCGGTGATGAAGACACGGAGAACTGATCGCCGCCCCGAGACCCGCTGGCGCGCCCTCGTGTTGATCGCCGCTGCGCAAATCGGTGCGATGGGCACCTGGTTCAGTGCGGCGGCGGTGGCGCCGGCCCTCGCGCGGGACTGGCACCTCTCCCCCGCGGCGGTCGCGCTGCTGACGGTCGGCGTCCAGTTGGGGTTTGTCGCCGGCGCGCTCGCTTCGGCGGTGAGCGGGATCGCGGACATCTTCTCGACCAGGGCGGTGTTCGTCGCCAGCGCCATGGCGGCGGCTGCCGCAAACGCACTCCTCGCCGCCATCCCAGGCGACTTGCGCCTGGCCATCCCGTTGCGGTTCCTGCTGGGGGTGGTTCTCGCCGGCGTCTATCCCACGGGCATGAAGTTGATGACGGGGTGGTTCAGGGAAGGGCGGGGGCTGGCGATCGGGATCTTGGTTGGCGCGCTTACACTGGGGTCGGCCCTTCCGCACTTTCTCGCCGGGATCGGGCTGGCCGGGCAGCTCCCCTGGCAGTCGGTGATCCTTGCGACCAGCCTCGGCGCCGTGACATCGGCCGCGATCGTCGGGTGGTGCGTGCAGCCAGGACCGTTCGAGGGACCGTCCGCCCGCCTCGACCTCGGTTGGGCGCTGCGGTCTTTTCAAGATCCCGCAATCCGACTCGCCAATTTCGGGTACTTCGGGCACATGTGGGAACTCTACGCGATGTGGACCTGGGTCCCGGTGTTTCTCCTGGCGAGCTTTCAGGCGTCCGGCGGCGTAGCCGGCGCGGCCGCTGCTCGTTCCGCGAGCATGGCGGCAGCGTGGGTCATCGGGATCGGCGCCCTCGGGTGCGTTGCCGGAGGCTTGGCGGCAGACCGTCTCGGGCGCACGATAACCACCGCGGCGGCCATGGTGTTGAGCGGGAGTTGTGCCATCGCGACCGGACTGCTGTTCGGAGCACCCCCCGTCCTTGTGGTCGCCATCGCGTCCGTGTGGGGGATCAGCGTTATCGCCGATTCCGCGCAGTTCTCGGCGTCCGTGAGCGAACTCGCGCAGCCGGAGCGCGTCGGTAGCGCGCTGGCGCTCCAAACCGCATTGGGATTCCTGCTTACGGCGGTGAGTATCCAGGTCCTCCCGTTTGTGCTGAGAGGGGCGGGGTGGCAGGGAGCGTTTACGGCGCTCGCTGTGGGGCCCGCGTTGGGCGTCGTGGCGATGCTCCGCCTCCGCGACCGTCCGGAGGCCCCGCAGCTCGCCGGAGGGCGCCGGTAGCCTATCGATTCACTGAAGGAGCTCTCCCTGCGCCTTTGGGACGACGATGCGAATGGAACACACCCGGCTACTACCGCGGCCACAACAGGTAAAGCAGACGCCATAGCCCCCGATAGTCCAGCAGACCTCGGAGCACATCCCCTCGACGATTGTCTCAGCGACCCGGCTCATGAACTGGGCCACCGACATAGAGCGAAACGGCCGATCACGACGGCGGCCCATCTGTCGCTGCGCGGCTTTGAGCATGGCTTGATGCTCGGGCGTGAGCCGGACCGGCTTGCACTCTGCGCAAGCCTCCACACGAAGGGCCGTCACCGTCCCCCGGTGGACGACCGCCAGAACCGCCTTCCGACAACACCCTGTCTCGAAGTGGCCCACCTCGAACTCCGCGCGGGCTGCTCGAGCTAACTTGTCAACGTCTATGTACGCAAGAGAGGCCGAACGCTCGAACTTGGGCCGTCGAACTTCGACCCGAATCGGATGTCGAAAAGTGGCCACCAGCCTCCCCCGACTCGATAGAGCCATGGCGCTCCCTCCTATTTGTAGGTGAGTTACGTTACCTGGGGTGAGGCTTTCCGTGCGCCTCCCGAAGTCCCTGCCTACTGTGGCTCATTGAGCGATCGCGCTTCAGCGAGGCATTGGAGCAGGGTCAGGTCTTGCCTTCCTGAGTTCTGGGCACCTTCATGGTGGAAATCGAAAGTCACCTCGCCGGATGATTCGAGAGGCATCGCACCCCGTGGAGGACGTGCCACGGTGTCGGAAACGTGTGATCCACGGGGGGAGAGACCATGGAGCCGGGCGGGAAGCGTCGACGAGGCCTCGAGATCCTCATGGTGGAGGATAACCCGGCGGACGTCGGTCTGACGATCGAGGCCCTCGACGAGGAGGGTGTCCGGCATCACGTCAGTGTGGTCGAGGATGGCTTCGAAGCCCTGGCATTTTTGCATCGCGACAAGGCGTTTGCTGATGCACCGCGCCCAGATCTGATCCTTCTGGATTTGAACATCCCCAAGATGCAGGGCCACGTATTCCTTGGGGAGATGCGAAAAGACCCCGATCTCAGGGAGATCCCCGTCATCGTCTTTTCGGCGTCCGATGCCCCACTGGATAAGGCCAGGAGTTATGCCCTCAACGTAGACCTGCACGTGAAGAAACCGATGGACCTGGGGGAGTTTACGGCGATCGTGAAGGAGATCGTCAACCTGCCGGCGATCCGCAGGGTTCGAAGGGCTCAGTAACCTCCCTCCGCAATTACGGCCGGACGCGATACAAGCAGCGCACGAGGACCTACCCTATGGTCCTCTGACGCCCGCGGCCCGTTCGATACCGAATTGGTGTTCCCCCTCGGTTGAACGCGACGAGACCACTCGACCGGAGGAAGGAATTCTTGCGCGGCCCCACCGGAATAAGCCGGTATCCATGAACGAGATCATGATCAGGGAAGCGCTGGTGTTTGGCGGTGCTGTTGTCGGTGCCGTGTGGGGATACTTCTTTGGCAGGATCATCGAACGCCGCCGATGGGCGTTGGAGGTGAGTCCGAGCCTCGAGGCGCTCGAGCGGTGGGCCCTTAAAGTCTGTCAAGGACTCGAAGGCTTGGAGCGGTCCCTGATGAACATGGGATCCGCCTATATGTCCGAGACAGCCGTGCGGGCTCACTCCGAGTCAAAGGAAGTCCTTACCGATGCAAAGGTCCGCGTGCTTTCCATCAAAACTTCGGATGGGCGCGGCTTGAAGCCGGTTATATCCCGCTAACCACGAAGCCGGCAACGGACCATCGGCTGCCGCCTACGGGCCTCAAGGGGATGGTCCGGCCGTTTGCAGAGGGCGAGGGCAGACCGCCCGCGAAGAGCATGGGATGGCGCTCCGCAGCCCAAGGCGGTGGTCCGTGAGGCGGTCGGCTCTTGCATCTGCGTTCCTGGTCGCCCTTCTCGGCGCGGGGGTACTCGCGAGCTGGCGTGGCGGTGTGCAGGCGACCGCTGTTGCGCCGGGATCGATACGGGCGCCATTTTCTCGCATCGATGCGGCCAGGCTCATGGACGACCTCATTTCGTCCCCTATCGCCGCCCGGTACGCCCTCAAAACGATCGTGACCGCCCACGATCCTCGTTTTATTGCCCCCCTGATTGAAGCCATGCGCGCGAGCCAGGTCGGGGTGCTCACGAACGTCGACGACACCGCCGTGATCAACGCCCTCGAGACGCTGAGCGGAAAGCGGTTCGGGGATGACTGGCCGATGTGGTCGGAATGGTACGGTGCTACTGCCCTCGTGCCTCCTCCCGGGTTCACCGGGTGGAAAGGGCGGTTGTTTGGGCGCCTCGATCCGCATTTTCGCGAGTTTTTGTCCGATGCGGCCCCGTCCCGGATTCGGGTTGAGGAGATCCAGTGGGGCGGGGTGGCTGTGGATGGTATCCCCGCCCTCACCCATCCGAAGATGATCCCGGCGGCCTCGGCAACGTACCTCATGCCTGAGGAGCCGGTTTTTGCGCTCTCGATCAACGGCTATGCGCGCGCCTATCCGCTGCGTATCCTCGATTGGCATGAAATGGTGAACGACCGCGTCGGTGGGGTTCCGGTTTCGCTCGCCTATTGCACCCTGTGCGGTGCGGGCATCGCCTATGACGGACGAGCCTCAAACGGCGTCACGTACACCTTCGGGTCCTCGGGTCTGCTCTTCCGTAGCAACAAGCTGATGTATGACCGCGAGACGCGGACCCTGTGGAACCAACTGACAGGTGAGCCTGTACTCGGGAAATTGGCCAGGACCGGCGTCCGGTTGATACTCCGGCCCCTCGTCCTGACTTCCTGGGGAGAGTGGCTGGCCGAACATCCCGAGACAAAGGTCCTGGACGCCCACACCGGCTACGAGCGTACGTACGCCCCCGGGACACCTTACGCACGGTACTTTGCCTCTCCGGGCACGATGTTTCCAGTGTGGCGTCGAAGCCGGGTGCTGCCATTGAAGGCGCGCATCTATGCCTTGCGTATCGCTGGCACGCCCAAAGCCTTTCCGGCGGACCTGTTGGCGGCCCGTCGCGTTGTGAATGATGCCGTGGGGGGCACACCCGTGGTGCTCATCGCGAAGCACCGTGCCGTCACCGTGAATGGGCAGCAGCAGGGAGGGCCGCTTGACCGGTTCCGTGGCGCGCCGGGTGCCTACAGCGCCGGGGTCGAGGTCCGCGCCTTCCGCCGCGGAAGCGACCGGTTCCAACCTGGGCCGGACCCTGATGTCGTTCTCGACGGGTGGAGCCGTCCTTGGCGCGTCACCGAGGCGGCGCTGATTGGGCCCGGAGGGATCAACGAGGCCCGAGTTCCTGGATTCCTTGCGTATTGGTTTGCTTGGTACGCGTTCTTCCCCCAGACCCTCGTTTACCATCCGTAACCTAGGGAACTGCCCTCGGGCGCCCAGCGCTTTATGGGCGGGAGGTGGATTCATGTGCTTCGCATTCAGGACTTCTCGACAGGCACTCGCCTCCGCGCCGCGGGGGTTAGCCCGATGGTCGGGTTGAGGACACCGGCCGCGGCGTGGATCCCACCGTACGGATCAGGCGGCGGAACCGCTGTAAGATCTGCGGCCGGCTCTTGCCGGATGCGCGGGTGTTCTGCTCGTATTGCGTGCAGTACGTGCATGAGCGTTGATACGCACTAGGGGGCAGCGGGTCGAGAGGACCATCGGGGCAGCGTCACCTGAACCGTGGTCCCTTGACCGACGCTGCTCACAATGGAGAGCCGACCCCCCCGCCGCTCCGCCGCGGCCCGGGCGATGGTGAGCCCGAGGCCGTATTGCGCTCGCACGAGAACTTGGGGGTGGTCTCAATCTCGGTCCTTTGTTTCTCGGACTGCACATCGGGGGGCATCTTAGGTTCGAGGAGAAGGGCAACGCGAGCGTTCCCTCATGTGAGGAAAACTGGCGGAGGGGGTGGGATTCGAACCCACCGCACATTTCCTGATTCTGCATGTTTTTATCAGGTGTTCTGAGCGCTTGGACCGAAATTTGTCACGCCAGCGTCGCGTCGGCGCCCCGAGCGCATACTATGACCGGCGACGCATCGGCACGTGGGCGGGCCAGGCGGTTGCACCCCAGGTCGCGTCGCTCCGCAGCAACCTCTTGATCGCCTTCCCCGGCCAGGCGGGTCAGTTCGGAGTGAGCGTCGGCACTGCCGCGCTGCGCTTTGCCGAAATGACCGGCGTGCGCCCCATGATCGAAAAGTACCCGCTTGCAGAGGCCGCCGACGGCTACGCTCGCATGATGAGCGGGAAAGCAGAATTCCGCGTTGTCCTGACCATGTGATATGCGGCCATGTTCGGGGAAAAGTTTCCGACGTGAGCCCCTGACGAAGATCTGCCGGCCTCGGATACGCTGCGACGCGCGCTTAGAAGTGGCTGGAAGGGGATCACATCACAGCTTCGTGACGAGACAGCACCGATAAGCGTACAGCGCTAGGCGGGAAATCACCCAGCCCAGATATGTCAGACCACTCGATCGGCGGCGAACTCGGCCACCGGGATTCCTAGCATCCTAGGCCACCATCCTGCGGTCGATCACCGTGCTGGGTTGGAAACGCGCTCCCGGCAGGTTTGTGAGCATCACGTGGGCACGGGCCATCTCCTCGCCAATAGAAGCTTCAGGTCGTGGGCGTATTCCTTGATTAAGCTCCGGCCCAGCGCGAACCCATAGCCGCGCGTGAGCCTGGAACCTGCCGTCATTCGGTCAGGGTCGCTATCGCATCACAGTCCCCGCATAGATCTCGGGGTGACGAGAATGGGCACTGAGTAAGAGGCCGCAAACTGTGGCACCGTCAGGCCAATGTCCTTGAGCCCCTGCTTGTACTTTTGAAGGTAGGCCTTGATCCTGGCTACTGGCGGTTGTCTTCTCGAGACCACCGCTTCACCGATCAGGACCGCGACATCGCCGCCGTCTTTGCTAGTGTTGAGACTCAGCGCAACGTTGCGGTTACGGGCTATATGCTCCACTTTGGCCGTGTGTCGCTCACTAAAGATCAGTACCGTCCGGCCGTCCCAGTGAAACCAGACTGGCCTGGGTTGGGGACTGCCGTGCGTATCAACTGTGGTCAGCCAGATGATCTGCTCTTGGCGCAGCCGCCGGTTGACCCGTCGCCCGAGGGGCGACGTGAAGTCAAGCATGAGCGTGGTTCTCCTCCAAGTATCCGCCCGCCTCGGCCCGCCTGAGCACCGCCTGGATCGTCTCGACCAGGGTGCGAGCCGACTCCACCGTGAGTTCTACGGCGACGCGCGCGCCCGGCCCCTGCGCCTCATTCACAAAGTCGATATTCAAAGCATGCTCCAGCGGGAGGCTGAAAGGGTGGTCATAGGACACGTTGGCCTGGCGCACGGTGAACCACCCGCCCGCACCCTTGCCTCTGCCCTCGACCTCCACCTGCCTGGCGATCATGGTGCACATTGTCGGTCTCCTCTCTACTGTCCACCAAGATGCTTCTGAAGGAAGGCGAAAACCTTGTGCCAGCCGTCCACCGCTTGCTGCTGCCGATAGGCCGGCCGGTCATAGTAGAAGAAACCATGACCCGCATTCGGATACATGTGAAACTCATAGGTCTTGCCGTACTTCTTGAGTTCCTCCTCATGGCGGGTCACCTGTTCGGGCGTGGGACCCTTGTCCTCCTCACCGAAGAGGCCCAGGACCGGGCAGGATAGGTCGCTGGTGTAGTCGATCGGGGCCACAGGCTGCTTGGGTGTGAGTTCCTCGCTGGACATTACTACGCGCCCGCCCCAGCAGTCCACGGCCGCGTCAAAGCCTTTTGCACGACACGCTGTGAGATACGCGTGTCGGCCGCCCGAACAGGTGCCGAAGACACCCACTTTGCCGTTGATGTAGGGGAGCGAGCGCAGGTATCGCATCGCTCCTCCAACATCGCCCACGACCTGGTCGTCGGGCACGCCCCCTGCTGCGCGCACTTTCGAGGCCACGTCCTCAGGGGTGCCGTGGCCGTCGCGGAAGTAAAGATTGGGAGAGAGCGCGGAATAGCCGTGGTGTGTAAACCTGCGCGTGGCCTCGCGGTACCATTCGTCCCAGCCGGGCAGGTGGTGGATCAGCACCACGCCAGGAAAGGGGCCAGGGCCCAAGGGTCGGGCAAAGTAGGCGTTGATGACATCCCCGCTGGCGCCGTACATCGTGACGGTCTCTGCAAGCATCCCTTCATACATGTCAGTCTTGTACATGGCTCCTCCTCTTGTCATCTACGCGCCTCACGCATACATGTGACCAAAGTAGGCGATCGCCCCTTCAAAAGTCGCCTTGATCTCCTGGGGCGTTCCGTTGTACAGGTCACCCGAAACAAAGGCAGAGCAACTTGATGTCGTCTTCAAGCACAATCACTCAGTTCGAATTCGCCGGCAAAGGCTATCGAGTCGCGGTCACCGAAGCCACGAACAAGGTGTCGAGATGAGAACCACGCCTGGCGGTAGTCCTAGGCTACCCGTATCCTAGCGTGTCTCTCAAACAAAATCCCCCTCTCGGCACCACGAACGGTTGTTCGGCTCGTAACACGAGGTCGGAAAGATCACTCGTTAATTCGGAAGAGACGGAATGACGACATGGAACGCAAACGGCCACATCACCAAGCAAGGATCCCCCTGGGTTCGCTGGATCCTCAGCGAAGCCGCCCAAATGGCGAAGCGCCGCCCGCCGCTCGCGCGCGCCTATGTGGAGATTGCCCACCGGCGGGGCAAGAACATCGCCACCATTGCGATCGCCAGGAAACTCTTGGCCCGTTGCTATTACATCCTCAAGGCGGTAAAGAGTCAGCAGACGGACATTAGCGGAGCAGGCCTCCGTGCCGGGTGAGCTCGCGGCTCTTCCTGTGCCTGAAATACGGCCGTTGATATGACTGAGCAGCCCGGCCCGGATACAACGCAATGGTGACCCCCGCTAGGGAGGGCCTGAATGGGTGGATGCGAGACCAACTCCGTTTGAGCGCTCACCGGGTGGAGGATTGGAAGGATGCCGAAGAAAAGGAGCAAGATAAGACGGAAATCGAGTGGGGTCGGCCCGGCCTCATGGGTGGACGAGCCTGCAGATCCAGGACATCGGGGATCGCATCTCCGACAAGACCCATCGGCAGCGGCGACAATAATAGCCCAACCAGGGTGTTGAGCCGCGGGCTGGCCGAGGTCAAAAGGAACGGTGCGTGAGTTGAAGCGTTGTCCGTGGTCGAACACAGACCCCCTGATGATCTCGTATCATGACACAGAGTGGGGTGTGCCGGCCCACGACGACAGGAAGCTCTTTGAATATCTGATCCTCGAT
>DASSXJ010000119.1 GCA_035703895.1 bacterium
CTCCGACCCCTTATTTGACAGAGTCCCGGGGTGCGGATATACTCGGCTCAAAGTTTGACCCGTTGGGTACTAAGATGTAGCACGCATCGGCGCACGGACGTTCCTGAATGGAATCGCAACAGACGAGCAGGAGACGGCGCAGCAGCACCGGACCAACGGACGTGACACCTGGGGCGCGGCGAGGAGGAGAAACTCAGCCGGGAACGCGTGTGTTCCCGGACTGAGTTTTTACGTTTTTGTGACCGCCCGAGATCCACGGGGGTTGAAACGGGGTATGACAGGAGAGCAGGCGAACCGGAGCGTGCGCTGCCGCGTACTTTGTAGCAAAGGATGGGGAGGGGCATGACCAGCATAGAGAACGTCGGCACGTTTCTCACCGCGAGCCAGCGCGACCCGCGCCTCGCCCGGACCACCCTGCACTACATCGCCGACATGATCGATTATTTCGGCAAAGCCAAGGTCTTCGAAGGCATCTACGGCATGGAGCGCCAACTCGACGACATCCTGGCGTTTTTCAAGGGCTATGCGATGAGCATGGAGCGCCGGCTCCTGCTGCTGGTCGGCCCGCAGGGCTCCGGGAAATCGATGACCGTGGACAAGCTCAAGCGGCGGCTCGAGGAGTACTCGCACAAACCCGACGGGGTCCTGTACGCGGTCGAGGGGTGTCCCTTTCACCAGCATCCGTTCGATCTGATCCCGCCGGATGTGCGGGAGCAGGAGGGGATCTACTGGCACGAGGAGGCGGTGCCCTGCCCCGTGTGCGAACGGGCGGTGGCCGGTCGCGGGGACTGGCGCGCGGTGCCCGTCCGGCAGATCGTCATCTCCGCGCGCGACAAGGTCGGAGTCGCGAAGCACACCCCGACCGATCTCCGCCGCGAGGACATCACCAACTTCGTCGGCAACATCAACTTCGCTATGCTGAAGGAGCGGGGGTCGACGTATGACCCGGACGCGTACGACTTTGAGGGCAAGGTGATCTGGGCCAACCGCGGGATCTTGGACTGGACCGAGGTGTTCAAGAGCCGCCGTCAGCTCCTCTCGCTGTTGCTGGAACTGATCCAATCCAAGCGCATCGACCTGGCAAACTTCCCCACCGTCCACGTCGATGAGGTCGTGATCGGCCATACGAACTATCCCGAATACAACGTGTTCCTCGCCGAGGACATCATGGAGCCCCTGCGGGGGCGTATCCACAAGGTCGACTTCCCGTACAACGTCGACGTCCAAGGAGAGATGCGGATTTACCGGTCGCTGCTGGAGCGGGCCAATCAAGTCCGCGGCGAGGCCAAGCACATCTCGCAAGACGTGTTCGAGCTGGCCGCGACCTACGCGATCCGGACCCGCCAGGAGTCTCAGGGCCTGCGGGGACTGTCGCCGCGGTTTTTTGAGGATGCGTTCTCGCTGGCGTACACCAGCGCGGGTGAGTGCCTCGACCTGGAGATCATGACCGAGGCCATCGAGCGCACCTTCGAGCACCAATCGATCAAGGACCTGAACCAGAAGGACCTGCTGAAGGTGTTCGAGGAGACCAAGGTCGACTTCGTCAACAAGAAAGTCGATCAGATCGTCGAGGACATCGTCCCCACGCATTTCTACGACTACGGGCAGAACCTCTACCTCAACTATCTGGACGCGGCGGCGCGCAACGTCCTCGGCGAGCAGCTCGTCGACAATGAAAAGGAACTCATCGACGAGGTCGAGGGCGCGCTCGTACAAAAACGGCAGATCAGCCGCCAGGGCCGGGTGGCGTTCGAGAACGTGCTGGTCGAGCGCCGAGAAGAGCTCCGCCGGCTGAGCTATCGCGACCACGAGCATCTCCGGGGGGCGATCAACGAGCTCGTGTTCAACAAGATCAAGAACTGCCTTCGGCTGTACGAGAAGACGGAAGAGATGGATGCGAAGAGCCGGGAGCTCCTGGATGTGCTTCAGCGAAGCGCGGTGGAAGAGCATGGGTACTGTCAGCACTGTGCCCGAGCCTTGTTCAAAGTGATCGGCAGGAGCTTCTAACCCGGCGGGAGGCCGGGCGGGATCTGCGTTCCGCGCGGTACCTGGACCGTGGCCAGCCGAGAGGGGCGACCGGGATGAGGATCCACCGAGGGCGTATCGCGCAGCATAAGCACGACCAGCATCTGCGCGAGTACCTCAAGCAGAATCTCAACGAGCTCATCCAGCAGAAAGAGCTCATCATCGATGGCAAGGTCAAGACCCAGATCGCCACCCTCGATCTGCCCACGCTCAAGTTTGCCGAGGAAGCCCAGTACCTCGCCCAGGGCGTCGGGAGCGGCGGGGCCGGCAGCGGCGCCGGGGGCGGGGCGGGGGACGAGCGGGTCCAGGCGCTCGGCGGGCTCCTGGGCGGGGACCACCACGGCAAGGAGCTCCGCGTCGAGCTGGACTTCGACGAGTTCGTCAAGCTCGCGCAGGAGGTCCTGCTCGACGAGCTGCAGCTCCCGACGTTCCACGACCCCGCGCGTCAGGGCGAGGTGGAGAGCCAGGACATTCCGGAGCTCGACGACCTCGATCGAATCGGGATCCGGGCGGACCTCAATCTGGAAGAGACGATGGTGCAGAGCCTCTACCGCAATGCCCGCGAACGCGGTGTGCTGGACTACGACGTCGACGTCCAACAAGATGCCTGGTACTTTATCGAAGATCCGACGACCTTTCAGAACAACCGCTCCGTGGAGGTGTACGTCCTCGACGTCTCCGGGTCGATGCGGGGCGAGTACCTCTCGCTCGTCCGCAAAACGATCTTCATCCTGTGGCACTACCTGGAGCGGCGGTACCCCACCAACCTGCGCCGGTACGTGGTGTTCCAGGACGTCGCCGAGGAGAAGACGCGCGACGAATTTTTCTGCGTGGAGTCGAGCGGCGGGACGCACATCAGCACGGGGTTCGAGAAGGCGGTGGAGCTCCTCGAGGGGGCGCGCGAATACGACAAGTTCCTCTTCATGTTCACCGACGGGGAGACGAGCTCCGGTGACTTTGACCTGGCGAAGAAGCGGTTTGAGGAAGCCCGGTCCGCGTTCGACCTGGTCATTTACTGCCACGTCAACCCCGGGGGCCGCGGGATCGGCGGGTTCAGCGAGTACGTGCAGGAGACGGCCAAAGCCCAGGAGGGCGCGGCGTTTGCCAACCTCATGGATCTCGAGACCATCCGCACGGCGATGAAGGACTTTCTGGGGTTCTTCGACGCGCAGGCCGCCCGGCGGGGCGCGACCGCGACGCGGCGATAGGGGTGGGGGCGGGGCCGTGATTCAAGAATTTCAGCCGGTCATCCGGGAACTCGAGGGGCTGGCGCACGATCGTGGGCTGGCCTTCGATCCGGTGGTCTTTCAGATCACGGACAGCGACGAGATCGCCCAGGTAGCCAGCATGGGGCTGCCCAACCGGTTCATCCACTGGTACTGGGGGGGCACGTACAAGGAGTTGGTGCTGCAACAGACCAAGGAAGTCTTCAGCATTCTCGAGTTGGTGCTCAACACCAGCCCGTCCCACGCCTTCTTACGCAGCACCAACACCTACCTGCAGAACGTCCTGGTGATCGCCCACGTCTTCGGCCACGCCGACTTCTTCGCGAACAATCATTGGTATCGCAAGTCCAACAAGAACATGCTGAACCTCGCGGAGCAGCACGCCCGGCTGATCCGTGCCTACGAGGTCCAGTACGGCCGGGATCGCGTGGAAAAGCTGCTCGACGCGCTCTTGACCGTCGCCACGTCGGTCAACGCGTTCGAGCGGAGCCCGCAGGAACAGCAAAAGCGCCTCATCTACTATCTGGAAGAACGAGCGCCCCTCGAGGAGTTCGAACGCGTCCTCCTCGAGGCGATCCGGGAGGAGGCCGAGTACTTCGATCTCATCCAGCGGACGCATATCATCAATGAAGGGTGGGCGACGTTCGTCGAGGCTGAGCTCCTCAACCGCCTGCTCTCCACCAAGGAATGGGCCAGCATCTCCACGCAACTCTGCAACCGGCCGGCGCCCTACACGATCGGGTACACGTTGTTCGCCCACGTCCGGGACCAGGACGGATTCCGCCGGGCCCTCGAGCTCCGCCAGTTTTACGAAGATGTCAGCCTGATCGACACCGCCCTCACCGAGGAGCTCGTGCGGCGGCTCGATATCTTTGTCTACGATGCCAAGGAGAAGCAAAAGAGCTACGAGCTGCAGAAGGTCAAGGAGATGCTGATCTCCCAGAAGCTGTTCAAGGGCGAGCCGCGGATCGAGGTCGATCCCGCTTCGCAGGGACGTGACCTCCTCCTCGCCCACCTCGACGAGGACCGCAAGCTCGAGCCCAAACGCGTCGGCCTCTTCCTGCGGTCAGTGTACTCGCTCTGGCGCAACCCCGTGAAGCTGCGCGCGAACGGCAAAGTGTACACGTACGACCGCCGGGGGCTCTCCTCCACCTAGCGCACCGGCCCCGCCGGCTGCTTGAGCCCGTCGTCCTTGGAGGGGACGCGGGGTCCGATCCGAATCCTCCCTCCCGTGGAGATCCTCGAAGTGAAGCGGACGCTCGGCGGATCGGTGTTGACGTTTCCCTGCGTCGCCGTCGACGTCACGCCGCAGCGCGCGGTGCTGCTCTACCGGGCTTCGGGGAGCCGGCGCGTCGGCGGCCTCGACCTCCCGCCCGGCACCATCACGGTCGCCTACTATTGGGCAGACCGCCCCTACAACGTCTACCACTGGCTCTCGCCGGCCGGTGATACCCTGGCGTGGTATTTCAACATCAGCGGCCCGGCGCGGATCGGCGACGGACGGGTGGAGTGGGAGGACCTCGAGGTGGACGTGCTCGTGACGCCGGATCTCGAGGCGCGGGTGCTCGACGAAGACCGCCTTCCGGCGACGCTCGAGGCGTCGCGACACGCGGCCATTGCGGCAGCCCGGGCGCGCGTGCTCCGCGAGTACGCAGCGGTGGCGCGGGAAGTCCAGGCCACGTCCCCGGGGTTCCTCGCGCGCCCGCCCGAGGAGCGGTGATGCGGCTCCGCCAGCGGGTCGCGATCGTCACGGGGTCGAGCCGGGGGATCGGGCGCGCCATCGCCCAGGCGTTTGCCCGCGAAGGGGCCGCGGTCGTCCTCAATGCCGCCCGGTCGATCGGCGAGGCCCGGGCGGCGGCCGCCGCGATCGTCAACGCGGGGGGCAGAGCGATCGCGATCCAGGCCGACATCGGGAACCCGCCCGAGGCCGGAGCCCTCGTGGCCCAGACCGTGGAAGAGCTGGGGCGCGTGGATATTTTGGTCAACAATGCCGGGTGGGTCGACCGCGGGGAGATCTGGCAGATCGATGAGGCCCGCTGGGCGCGCATGATGGCGGTCCACGTGACGGGACCGTTCTTTGCGAGCCGCGCGGCCGGCGAGCACATGGTCCGGCAGGGCCGGGGGGCCATCGTCAACATCGCATCGATGCGGGGGATCGAGCCCGGAACGGGGCCGCTGCACTACAACGTGAGCAAAGCGGCGGTCCTGATGCTGACCAAGTGTCTCGCACGGGACCTTGCGCCCCACGTGCGGGTCAACGCGATCGCTCCCGGCTACACGGAGACGGCGTTTCACGCCGAGCGGACGATCGCGGAGCGCGAACAGATTGCGTCGAGGATCCCCATCGGCCGGTTCAGCCAGCCCGAGGAGATCGCCCAGATCGCGGTGTTCCTGGCCTGCGATGAAGCGGCGTACATCACCGGACAGACGGTCCTGGCGTCGGGCGGGGTGGTGACGGGGTGACCTGGGGGGTTACTGGCGGAAGTCCTGCGGCTTGACTCTCTCGAGGAACTTCTTGAACTCTTCCACCTCGTGCTCGTCGAACGCTTTCTTGAGGGGGATCGCCTGGGCCGCGACTTTCTCCTCGACGAAGATGGGTGCCTCTGTCCGTAGCGCGAGGGCAATCGCATCGCTCGGTCGGGAGTCTACCACCACGTCCGCGCCATTGTTCTGGAGGTGGATCTCCGCAAAGTACGTGCCGTTCTGGATATCCGTGACCACGATGCGGTTGATGGTCACGGTGAGCTGGGCCAGGATCGCCCGCAGGAGATCGTGCGTCATCGGTCGCGGCATGCGGACCCCCTGAAGCTCCAGGGCGATCGACTGCGCCTCGGCCGTGCCGATCCAGATCGGGAGCGCGAGTGTTTCCGATTTGTCGACGAGCAACACCACCGGGTTCATCTGCTGATCCATCGCGACGGTCCGCACCTTCATTCCGATCATGCTCCGGCCTCCCGGGCGACGTCTCGCGTTCCCCGCGGGTCCATTATAACAAAGTCGCTCCGCGCACGAAAAGGCGACGCCGAAAATGCGCTCGCGTCGACGCGCAGAGAGAGGAACCCCAGCGGCTGAGGCGGAACGCCTTTGGGCATATACAGTCCACCGACGACGACCCCACCGCCGGTTCGCTTGCACGACCATCGCCGCACCAGGAGGGGGACCGGATGCGCATGTGGCCGGGTGGCATCGCACCGGTGATCGCGCTGGCGGCCGTGCTCTCTGCCTCCAGTCCCGCGACCGCCGGTCAGGTCTATGTCGTGCGCGCCGGGGACACATTGTGGCGAATCTCCCACCACCTGGGCGTGCGCCCCATCGATCTCGCCTCCGCGAACCACCTCGTGCTCACCGCGACCATCCATCCGGGGCTGCGCCTGGCCGTCCCGGACACCGCACCCGCGGCCACAGGTCAGGTCACTCCGCCGCCGCCCGGCCCGGTCCCGGAGCGCGGCAGAATCGCGGCCCCCCCAGTACGAGGGCGTGCTGATCCCGTTTCGCCGGGCCCGGCGCGGATCGCTGTGGGACTCGTGGGGAGACCCTACCAGTGGTCCGGGATGGGGGACCGCGGATTCGACTGCTCGGGGCTCGTGGCGCACGTGTTTGCTGCGATCGGCCGCCCGCTCCCCCATTCGTCGTTTGAGCAGTACCAGGTAGGGGCGCTCGTATCCCGGTGGGCGCTTGTTCCCGGAGACCTCGTCTTCTTCCACACGTACAGTACCGGCGCATCGCACGTGGGCATCTACATTGGAGAGGGCCGGTTCGTTCACGCCTCGTATTCTCGGGGGGTGGTGATCTCCTCGATCGAGGAGCCCTACTACCGCGACCGGTTCCTCGGTGGGCGGCGGATCTAGCCGCGCCTGACTCGCCGCCTAGCCGTATGCCCTCGCGGCGGTCGCTTTGAAGGACGCGTAGACCGGCAGGCCTTCACGCAGTCCGAGCGAGCGCACCGCGTGCGCGGTGACCTCCGCCACGAGAGGCGGGTGGGTGCTCAAGAGGACGCGGACCCGCTCGCCAAATGGCGGCTCGGGCACGATCTGGGCAATCGGGCCCTGGAAGACATTTTGCGCGGTTCCGGTGGGCGCAACGAGATGCAGGGTAATGTCGCGCGGGTCCACTGCGACAAACACCTCGGCCTCCGGCTCGGCATGCACGATCCGCAGCGTTCCCTCCAAAGTCTCGACATCGGCGAGGCCGCCTACATCCCGCGAGGTCACCCGCCCCCAGAAGAGATTCAGCCCCATCAGCTCGGCGACGTAACGGGAACGCGGCTCCCGGAGGAGTTCGTCCCGAGTGCCCACCTGACTGATGCGTCCCCGCTCCACCACGGAGATCTTGTCGCCAAAGACCATGGCCTCGAGCGGACTGTGGGTCACGAAGAGCGTGACACACGGTAGGGCTCGGAGCAGCCGACGGAGCTCTGCGCGGACCTCGGTCCGGGTTGGGAGGTCGAGGGCCGACAGGGGTTCGTCGAGCAGCAGGAGGTGCGGCTGCAGCACGAGCGCCCGGGCGATCGCCACGCGCTGCTGCTGTCCGCCGGAGAGGCCGGCCGGGCGCCGTTCCGCAAGCGCGAGGATCCCAAGTCGCGCCAGGATCTCCCGCACCCGCGAGCGGACGGTGGGTCCCCGGATCCCCTGGGCGCGCAGCCCGAACGCGACGTTCTCAAAGACCGAGAGGTGGGGAAAGAGCACGTAGTCTTGAAAGACATATCCGATCGACCGCGCGGCGGCCGGGAGCACGACCCCCAGGTCGCTCGCGAAATACGTCGTCTCATCGATCCGGATGGTCCCCCGATCGGGATGGATGAGGCCGGCGAGCACGTTGAGGATCGTCGTCTTGCCGGCCCCGCTCTCCCCCACCAACACCAAGGTGCTGCCCGGTGCGGCGGTGATACTGGCCTCCAGGTGGAAGCCCCCGAGTTGTTTAGCGAATTCCGCGGCCAGCATCGTCATCCCGCCCGGGGCCGGTGATCCGGACGCTGCGGAGCGCGAGGAGAAGGCTGAACGACACCACGAGGAGGATGACCGATAACGCGACGGCGGCGTCGAGGTCGCTCTGCAGAGCCACGTAGACGGCCAGCGGCATCGTCTGCGTCCGGCCCGGGAGGTTGCCCGCGAACGTGATCGTGGCTCCGAACTCTCCGAGCGCCCGTGCCCACGTCATCGCCGCCCCGGCGATCAGGGAGGGCAGGCTCATCGGGAGCACGATGCGGAAGAACGCGTAGCCGGGTGAGGCCCGGAGCGTCGCGGCGGCTCGGAGGTACGCCTGATCCACTTCCTCAAAGCCCGCGCGTGCCGCATTGATCAAGAACGGGCCCGCCACGAACATCTGGGCGAGCACCACGGCCAGTGTCGTGAACGGAACGGTGATCCCCACTGCCGCGCCCGCGCGGCCGGCGAGACCCGCCCGGCCGAATGCCAGCAGGAGCCCGACGCCGGCGACCGTGGGCGGCAAGACCATCGGCAGGTCGATTAAGACCTCCAACAGCCGCTTTCCCGGGAACGCCCGCATCGCCAGCAGGTACGCGAGGGGCAGGCCGAGGACAAACACGGCGACCGTCGAGGCGAGCGAGGTGAAGACGCTGAGGCGCAGGGCCTGGACGATGAGCGGGTTCTTGAGCCGCGCGAGGAGCTCCCCCGGGGGAATCCGAATGAGGAGGCTCACCATCGGCAGGACCAAGAACCCCAGGAAGGCCGCGCCGGCGACGACGGCGATCACGGTGCCGGCCCCGACCCGTCTCGGGATGCGATGCGGCATGGCGAAGAGGCCGGGTTAGCGCTGGACCGGGGGAAGGAAGTTGTATCCCCAGAGGAGCTGCTGTCCCAGGTTCGAGAGGATCAGGGTCGCAAACTGTGTCCCGCCGGGATTCCCGCCTTTCACGATCGCGATAGGGTAGCTCGCGATGACGTTGTACTGACCGGGGATATCGATGACCGCGATCTTGTCTGCGACCGCCTGGGTGACGTCGGTTCGGTACACCGCCCCCGCGTCCGCTTCACCGAGCTGGACCTTGGCGACGACGGCCTTGACGTTGTCTTCTTCCGATACGACGTTCTTCAAGACGCGCTGGGCAAAGTCTGGGCCAAAGCCAGGAGCGCGGGAGAGCTTGGCCAGCGCTTCGCGCACGTAATGGCCGGCCGGCACCGCGTCCGCCTCGATCACAAACTTGAGCCCCGGCGCGGCAAGGTCCTGGAGTTGGGCGATCTTGCCCGGATTGGACCGCGGAATGATGATCACGAGGCGGTTTCTGGCGAACTCTCGCGGCGTGCCCAGGATGAGGCCGCGCTGCTGCAGGTACTTCATCCACCGCTGGTCGGCCGAGGCGAAGACGTCGGCCTGCGCGCCCTGCTCGATCTGCTGCGCCAGCTGCTGCGAGCCGGCGAAGTTGAACGCGACGCGCAGCGGCACCCGTTCTTCGAACACCTTGCCAAGCACGGTGAACGCTTCGGTGAGTGACGCGGCCGCAAAGACGGTGATCGACGACGCGGGGGCGGCGCGCACCGAGACGGCGGGACTCGTCCCGCCGGCAAGGGCCACGATGACGGCCAGTCCCACCAGCAACCGGCCAGGCGATCCGTTCATCAGATCCCCCTTCGACCCGCGGTCACGGCTTGCCGATCATGACCTCGGTGGATTTGATAATCGCCATCACGTCGTCGCCGATCTTGATACCCAATCGGTCAATCGAGGCGCGGGTAATGACCGAGACCAGTTCCTGGGTGCCGATTTGAACGCGAACCTCTGCCATGATTCCTCCGAGGCCGATCGCGGTGACCCGTCCTCGTAACTGGTTGCGTGCGCTGATCTCCACCTCGGTCTCCTCTCGCCATGGGGTCTCGCGCTGTAACCTGCTCGCGAGTTCCGCCCGGGGAAACAGCCACTTCCGTCCCACTCGCCTCCCCGGCAGCTTCCCTGCCCTCGCAAGCGCCTGCACGCGTTTGACATGAAGCCGCAGCAGAGAAGCCGCCTCGTCTGCCGTCAGGTATTCCCCCATAGTCCCTAATATACCATTAATTCAGAATTTAGGGAGCTATATAGTACTATTAAGTGATACACGGCCGCGTGTGCGGGGCCCTGGACCTGATGAGTCCGATCGAAAAGCTTCTATAATCAGACACGTGGGTGGTGGTCACGCAGATATTGACGGAGGATTTCCCATCGAAGTGCGCCTCAGTGCAGCGATCGCGCTCGGAAAGATGACGGCCACCCTCAGCCGCCGCCTGCAGCAGGGAGGCGGGACCACGATGCCCGGCCGCGTCGCCCGGGCGGTCGAACCGCGCGTGGTGCCGTTGCTGTCCGATCGTCTCCGCCACGGCACCGTGATTGTGGCGGGCACCAACGGTAAGACGACCACGGCCCGGCTGCTTGCGCACATCATGACGGCTATTGGCCTGCACCCCGTGCACAATCGTGCCGGCGCCAACCTCGCGGCCGGCATCGCCTCCGCGCTCGTGGAGCACGCCGACGTGTGGGGCCGGCCAGCGGGAGACATCGGTGTCTTCGAGGTAGACGAGGCGACCGTGCCCCGGGTGGTCCCGCACCTTGCGCCCCGGGTCGCGGTCTTCACGAACCTGTTCCGCGACCAGTTGGATCGGTATGGAGAGATCGATCACATCGCGGGGTTATGGCGGGCAGTGGGGAACACGCTTCCCCGAGATGCCGTGCTGGTGGCGAACGGCGACGACCCGTTGGTGTACGAGGCCATCAGGGACCTGCCCGGCCGGCACGTCACCTTCGGCATCGACGACGATCGCCACGCGCTCCCGGCGATGGAGCACACGGCGGAGGCGCGGTACTGCTACCGGTGCGGCACGCCGTACGAATACCGCTTTACCTACTACGGACACATGGGGTCGTACCGCTGCCCGGTGTGCGGCGTCGAGCGTCCGGCGCTCGATATCGCCGCGCGCGACGTCGCGCTTGCCGGCCCGGACGGAGCAGCGTTTACCGTGGCGGCCGCAGCATCCGGCCAGACCATCAGGGTGACCACCGCGCTCCCCGGCCTCTATAACGTCTACAACATCCTCGCCGCGGCGGCAGCGGCCCTCCAGCTGGGGGCGTCGCTCCAGCAGGTGGGGGACGCGGTGGGATCGTTTGCCCCCGCGTTCGGGCGCGGCGAGCGCATCGCCGTCGGGGGGGTGGAGCTCCGGATGCTCTTGTCGAAGAATCCGGCCGGGTTCAATGAGGTGCTGCGGACGGTGTTGTCGGGCGGCCCCCTCTCGGCGGTGCTGATCGCGATCAACGACAACATCGCCGATGGCCGGGACGTCTCATGGTTGTGGGACGTCGATTTCGAGGCGCTCGCGGGCCGCGCAGAGCACGTCGTCGTCTCGGGGCTCCGCGCGGAGGACATGGCCCTTCGCCTCAGATACGCGGGCCTCCCGGCCGAGGTGATCGAGGTGCAGTCCGAGTACGAATCGGCCCTCCGGTCGGCGCTGCGTCGCGCCGGAGGACAGCGGCTCTTCGTTCTACCGACCTACACCGCGATGCTGGCGCTGCGCGATGTGCTCCGGAAGTGGGGCGCCGTCGGGAGGTATTGGGAACATTGAGCGGGATGCCTGTGCTTCGAGTCTGCCATTTGTATCCGGACCTCTTGAATCTGTACGGCGATCGCGGGAACATCATGGTCCTGGCGCAACGCGCCCGGTGGCGCGGGCTCGCCGTCTCGGTGACCGAAGTGGGCCTGGGCGCGGTGGTGGATCCCGATGACGCGGACCTGTTTTTCATCGGCGGAGGGGAAGATCGCCAGCAGCGGATCGCCGCCGATGATCTCTGCCGCGTCAAACGGAGCGCGCTCGAGGATGCCGTGGCGGGCGGCGCGGTGGTGCTCGCCGTGTGCGGCGGGTATCAGTTGGCCGGTCGGTTCTACCGCCCTGCCGAAGGGGAAGAGTTGCCCGGAGTGGGCCTCCTGGATCTCTGGACCGAGCACCCCGGACCTGGCGCCCGCCGCCTGATCGGCAACCTGGTCATCACCGTCGACGGCATGGACGAGCCGCTCATCGGATTCGAGAACCACGGCGGACGCACGCACTTGGGCCCAGGGGCCCGCCCCCTGGGTCGGGTCATGAGCGGGTTTGGGAACAACGGCGAAGATGGATGGGAGGGCGCCGTCTCACGGCGAGTTTACGGCACATATCTGCATGGTCCCCTCCTCCCGAAGAATCCGGCGTTCGCCGATCGCCTCATTCGCGAAGCGCTTGAGCGTCGGCATCCGGGAGTGACGCTTCCGCCCCTCCCGAATGACGTGGAGATTCGGGCCCGCGCGGTGATGCTTGCGAGATTGCGCAACGCCGCCGGCTAATCGCGTAGAGGATCGGAGGGGGGGCCTCGATCGGGGACTCCTCCGGATCGCGGCGATTGTCGGCATGGCGGAGCTCGGATTCGCGACCGTCGTCCCCCTGCTGCCGCTGTACCTCAAGGAGCGCCTCGGCGCCAGCGCGACGCTCGTGGGCATGGTGGTCGCGACCTTCGCCGCCGTGGAGACGGTGTTCAAGACGACGTGGGGGAGTCTGGCGGACCGGATCGGGCGCCGCCCGGTCATCGTCTGGGGGCTACTCCTGGCGAGCACGGCCCCGGTGCTCATGACCCTGCTCCGCTCGGCTTGGTTGTTCGTGCCGCTCAGGGTGATCGACGGGATGGGGAGCGCGGCGTTGTGGCCTGCCGCGGCGGCGGTGATGGCGGACCGCACCGCAGGGGAGCGCCGCGCGACCGCCATGGGAACGCTCAACATGTTCTTTCTCTTGGGCCTGGCCCTCGGCCCGAGCCTCGGGTTGTTCGTCTCCGGCTTCCTCGGCGGCTACGTGTGGGGCTTCTACCTGGCCAGCCTGCTCCTGCTCGGGGCCGCCGGCCTCGCGGCCCTGTTCTTTCGAGACGGCGAGCCACACCGCGACACCCTTCGTCACGTGGTCCCCGGCGTGTGGGCGAGCGGATTCATCCGGGGGGTCCGGCAATCCCCACTGCTCCTCTCGATGCTCCTGGTCGCGTTTGTGCAGATGGTCGGCGTGGGCCTGCTCGTTCCCATCCTTGTGATCTACGCCCACGAGGTCGTGCAGCTGAGCGACCAGCTGATCGGCACGCTGTTTCTGGTGTTGGTCTTGGCGGTGGCGGTGGCCTCGGTCCCCGGGGGAAGAATGGCCGACCGAATTGGCCGGCCGCGCACCGTCCTCTGGGGGATGGCCATGGCGAGCGCGGGCATGTGGCTTCTCCCCTTCGCCGGGCGCGGCAATCTCCCGGTCCTGGGAGCGGCGGCGCTGCTCCTCGGCGGGAGTTACGCGATCTCGTCTCCGGCGTGGCTCGCGTTGATGAGTGAGGCGGCGCCGCGTGGGAGCACGGGGATGGTGATGGGGGCGTCGGAGACCGCGCAGGGGGCCGGCCTGGTGATCGGCCCGCTCATGGGGGGCATCCTCTATGACAGTTTCGGGCCGCAGACCCCGTTCGTCGCAAGCGCGGCCCTGCTCACAGTAGGAACCGTCCTCGCCTTCCTCGCGCTTCGGGCTCACATGGCACCCCCATCGTAACGCTCCGTGACGAATGCCGCCGCGCGCCGGGCATCCGCCACGCGCCCTGTCTTCTTGTCCGGCTTCCTCCGGCTTTGGGGCATCACACACGGTGAAGGGCGATCCGCCGCACGGGCGATCCCCTCAGGGTACACGCGCGCTGGAGACGCAGGCATGCAGAAGGTCGTTCGACGGATACGGATATGGGCGGGGATCCTTCTCGTGGCGGCCTTGTGGCCCGTCGGGCCTGCGGGCGCCGCCGCTCCAGACCCTCAGGGCCTGCTGCGGGCCGGCATCAGCGCATACCGCGCCGGGGCTCCGGTCCACGCCCTGCAGTCATTTGCCGAGGCCGCGGCAAAAGCGCCCGGGGACGCGCTGCCCGCGCTCTGGGCGGGGGTCGCGGCGGCCGGCGCGGGGAAGTGGAAGGACTCTCGCGCATATCTGCTCGAGGCGCTGCGGCGCCCGCACACCCCTGACGAGGGCCGGCTTGCAGAGGTATGGCTCGGGCGGCTCGACGCGTTTGAGACCCACGTGTCCACGACGGGGACTACCGCGACACGGATCGCCTCCCTGGCCTTTGCCAGCAACCCACGTCTATCGTGGAGTCAGGCGCGCTGGCTCGGCCTCGCGGTCGAGACCGCCTCTCGCCATCAGGGGCTCGACCCCTGGCTGCTCGCGTCGGTGATCTACATTGAAAGCCGGTTCAACCACCAATCGGTCAGCTGGGCGGGCGCGATGGGACTGGGGCAGCTCATGCCGGGGACGGCACGGGCGGCCGGCGTCGATCCCAAGGACCCCTGGCAGAACATGCTGGGCTCCGCGGCGATTCTCCGATGGAACTACCTCGAGTTCAGGGATTGGCAGCTCGCGCTCGCAGCGTACAACGCGGGCAGCGACGCGGTGCATCGGTATGGCGGGATTCCGCCGTACGCCGAAACCCAATGGTACGTGCGCGCCGTGCTCTGGGTGTACAGTCAGGTGCGGCGTCCCGCCTAGGTCGTTCCCGCAGGATACCACCGGCATCGAGCACAAGAAACGACAGCGTGAATATTCCACACGTGGATTGCTCGCCCGCGAAGGTGGGATCGACGATGGAGTTGGGTCTGTCGACGAGCATCCTCGGTCCGGGGGCGATCCCGGATGGGCTCGCCATTCTTGCGGCCCACGGCGTTCCATGGGTCGAAATCCACGGGTACATGCGAGAGGAGTTCGACTTCAGCGACCCGGCGCTCATCGACGCCACGCGGCGGGCGCTGGACCATCATGGTCTTCGCCTGTGGGCCTGCCACAGCCCGGCGTACCCACCGCTCGACGTCGCGTCGTCCGACCTCGATCTCCGGCTTCGATCCTGCGCGGCGATGGAAGAGGCCATGCGGGTCTCCGCGGATCTCGGCGCCCGCGTCTTTGTGTGCGATGCCGCGCGGCCGCACGTGGATGATTCGCCTGCGCAGGTCACCGCGCGGCGAAAGGTCTATGCGGACAGCCTACGCCGGCTGCTCGGCGGTGCGTCCCGGCTCGGCATCCGTTTCGCGATCGAAAACCAGCCGCGCGGTGGGGCCCGCTTCGTCTCTTCAGAGGACTTTTTCCGCCTGGAGGCGGAGCACGACCTCGTCGGGCTGGGCGCGTGTTGGGATACCGGGCACGGCTGGATCGCGGGACAGGGACCGGAGGTGGCGTGCCGGCTCGGCGCCCGCCTGCTGACCCTTCACATCCACGATAACGACGGTCAGCGGGACCTCCACTGGATCCCCACAACCGGCGGGATTGCGTGGACGCTGTTCCCGCCGTGTCTGCGCCGCATCGGCTACACCGGTCCGTTCATGATGGAGTTGGTGCCGCCGAAGCCACGGACCCCCGAGGCGCTCCACCGCTCGATCGACGCTGCCGTCGAGGCGTACCGGCGGCTCGTGCAGACCGCTTGACGGGTCCCTCTCCTACGGCCGCCGCACGCGGAGGCCGAGGCCGTCCACCTTATCCTCAACTTCCCGGATAATGTTTTTTTGAAGGAAGGGTTAAGGTATGATGAGACCCAAATTTATGGTTTAGAACTGGACAGAGAACTCAATCAATTACCTTAGCGCCAGATGGCCGACATTGAACGCATCCTGATCGTGGGCGGGGGAATCGCCGGCCTCACCCTCGCCGGCGCCCTGCACGAGCGGGCGTTTAGGCCGGAGCTCGTGGAACGCAGCCCATCCTGGGACGAGATCGCCATCGGAGCGGGGATCGGCGTGCAGGCCAACGGCATGCGCGTTCTCCGTGCGCTCGGCATGGCGGCGGCCGTAGAGCAAGCCGGCTGGGTCAACCGCCGGTGGTGTTTCTGCGACCAGCGGGGAGAGGTGCTGTGCGAAACCGATCTGGAAGCGCTGTGGGGCGACGCGGCACCCTTCGTCGGCATCGAACGGACCAAGCTTCATCAAGTGCTGGTCGCGGGCGCCGCCGCCGTGCCCCAACGGCTCGGTATCTCGGTCGCATCCTTGACCCAGCACGGTCGCGGTGTCTCGGTTGGGTTTAGCGATGGCTCGTCCGGCGAGTACGAGCTGGTGGTCGGTGCCGATGGCATTTCTTCGACCGTGCGGAGGCTCACGCTGAGCACCGCTGCGCCCGCCGATCTCGGCGCGATGAACTGGCGCGGGATTGCGCCGATCCGCCCGCGTGGCTTGACGAGCCTACGATTCTTGCTGGGTGATGCGTGCTTCTTCGGCCTGTGCCCCGTCGGCGAGGGGCGCACGTACGGCTTTGGCTACGTTATGCAGCCGCGGTTCCGCGATCCTGTGGATGGCCGGCTTACACGCCTGCGCGCCCGTTTTGCGGATTTTGGCGATCTCGTACAAGAGTACCTGGCCTCCCTGGAGGGCGACGAGCAGGTCCACTGTTCGGCCATGGAGTGGGTCGATGTCGACGAGTGGCATACCGGCCGGGTAGTGCTCATCGGCGACGCCGCGCACGCCAGCTCACCGCTCATGGGCCAGGGAGGCTGTATGGCGATGGAGGACGCGTACGTGCTCGCCGAAGTGTTGCGTTCGGCGGCCACCATAGAGAGCGCCCTGGCGAATTACGTCAACCGCCGCAATCCGCGCGTCAAGTGGGTCCAGCAGCAGAGTATGGCCACCGCAGAAGCCTTGCGCAATCCGCCCGCCGTCCGGAACGCCGCCCTGCGCGAACGAGGTGATCAGATGATGCGGTCGCGGTTCGGACCGCTCGTCCCCGCTCCATGATCAGGCTGCGCTAGGTAATCCGGCACGCCGCTCATTCTACTGTCCCGCCGGACAGGCCGCCA
>DASSXJ010000120.1 GCA_035703895.1 bacterium
GGCGCGCGCGCTCGTGCAGGAGTCCGGCCTCGCGCCGGTCAGGGGGAAACTCTCGTACGCCAGCGACCAGATCTCTTGGGGCATTCCGATCGCCATCCTGGCCCAGAAGATCCAGGCTGACCTCGCCGCCGTGGGGATCACCCTCGATCTCGACGGTCTGCCGATCGTGACCTCCCTCCAGCAGTACCGGAGCGGCAAGAACCAGTTTGGCGTGTGGGGATGGGCCGCCGACTATCCGGATCCAAGTGACTTCCTCGTCTGGGCGCCGGGCCGTGTCGTGGGCAAGCGTGCGGGCTGGCTGCCCTCGGCGGGCCCCGCGGCTCAGAAGTTGGCCGCGCTCGCCGATCAGGCGGAGGCGGAGGTCGAGCCGCACAAACGGATCGGGCTTCTGCAAGAATTCGATCGGACGCTCGGGCAGGTCGGCCCATTCGCACCACTGTTCCAACCCGCGGTCCCCTACGCATACCGCTCGAACATCCGGGGGGTCGCCTACCACTCCGTGTGGGCGATCGACATGTACCCGATTCGGAAGACCACATAGCGAAGGGCGGCAGGGAGGGCGATGCGCGTGGGTCGGATGTCGTGGCGAACGCACAAGAGAGGTGATCGACGCTCGGCGATGAACCGCCGCACCTTCCTGGGCGTCATGGGGCAGGGGATCGGGGTGGCGGTGGCGAGCCACCTGATGCACACGCGCACGGCGCGCGCGGCGCCCGCCGGCCGGGGCACCCTGGTGATGGCCCCCAGCTTTGTCATCCGGAGCCTCGACCCCGGCCACGTGTTGGAGCCTGTCGCCGAGATGGTCTGCCATGCGGCGTACGATTCGCTCGTCACCTTCGAGGGGGAGGATCTCCAGACACCAAAGCCCTCCCTCGCGACCAGTTGGAAGGTCTCGAGCGACGGCAAGACCTACACGTTTGCGCTCCGGCCGAACGTGAAGTTTGTCAGCGGCAACCCGATGACGTCGGCCGACGTGAAGTGGTCGTTCGACCGGATCATCAACCTCAAGGCGAATCCGACCTTCTTTCTCGACGGCGTGGAGGAGGTGCTCGCGCCGGACCAGCAGACGGTCGTCCTCCGGATGAAGGCTCCGCAGCCCTCGATCGTGCCGATTCTCTCGAGCCCGAGCCTCGGGATCCTCGACAGCAAGGTCGTCGCGGAGCACGGCGGCGAGTCCGGTCTGGACGCGAAAACCAAAGATCAAGCCGAGGCCTACCTCAACGGCCACTCCGCCGGCACCGGGGCATTTTCGATCGAGGGCTACACGCCCAATCAGGAAGTCGTCCTCGCCCGGAACCCGCGTCACTGGCGGGGTCTCGCCGCGATGGAGCGCATCGTCGTCCGCAACATTCCGGAGGCATCGACCCAAGCGCTTCAATTGGCGCGGGGCGATCTCGACATCGCGACCGGACTGGGCCGGGACAACGCGCAGACCCTGCGGCGGGTGTCGAGCATCAGCGTGCAGTCCAGCCGGGTCGCGACCTCGTTCGTGTTCATGGTCAATGAGGACCCGCAGTTGAGCGGGCAGTTGTCCAACCCCAAGGTGATTCAGGCGATCCGCTACGCCCTCGACTACGACGGCATCCTCACGATCGCCGGCCCGGGCGCGATCCGCATGGCGGGCGTCATTCCCAACACCCTCCCCGGGTCCCTTGACCCGCGGGAGGCGGTCCGGACCGACCGGGACAAAGCCCGCGCGTTGCTGCGGGAGGCCGGGCTCGCCTCGATCAAAGGGACGTTGATGTACTCCAGCGACGTGACGAACTACGGGATTCAGTACTCGCTCCTTGCCCAAAAGATCCAGGCGGACCTGGCAGCCGTCGGCATCGCCATCGATCTTAACGGGCTCCCGGGCACGATCAGCCTCCAGAACTACCGCGACGGCAAAGCCCCGGCGTTGTTCGGCGGATACGCCGCCGACTATCCCGATGCCAGCGACTTCCTCGTCTACCTCCCCGGCCGGCTCGTGGGTAAGCGGATGCGCTGGCCGGCGAACGCGACCCCGGCGACTCAGGAGCTCGCGCAGTGGGGTGACGAAGCCGAGGCGGAAGGGGATCTCCGCAAGCGTGTGGCGTTGCTCCAGAAGGTCCAGCGGCGTTTGTTGGAAATCGGCCCGTACGCCCCGCTCTTTCAGCCGGCGCTCCCGTGGGCGTACCGCGCCGACCTACGCGGCGTGACATTCCACAGCGTGTGGGGGGTCGACTTCTACGCGGTGCGCCGCGTGTAGGCCGGCCCCGGCGTGACGCTCCGGCGGTACATCACCCGGCGGGTGCTCGTGCTCCCGCTGATGTTGGTGGGGATCACGCTGTTGAGCTTTGTGCTGTCCCACGCCGTTCCGGCCGATCCCATCTCCGCGAACCTTGGAGAACAGGCTGCGGCGAACCCAGCTGCCGTGGCTGCATTCCGGCAGCGATGGGGCCTCGACCGCCCCCTCCCGCAGCAGTACGTCGTGTATCTCGCCCATCTGGCGCGTGGGGACATGGGGGTATCGATCTCGACGCACCAGCCGGTCGCGATCGATCTGCGGCAGCATCTCCCCGCGACGATCGAGCTCGCGGTGGCGGCGATGCTCCTGAGCCTCACCCTCGGTATCCCGCTGGGAATCGTCTCCGCGGTCCGCCGCGACAGCGTCATCGACCAGATCAGCCGCGGTGGGTCGCTGGTGGGCGTATCCATGCCCGTCTTTTGGCTCGGCCTGGTGGCGTTGCTGATTTTCTACGCCCGGCTCGGGTGGGTGCCGTCGCCCGGGCAGCTGAGCCCTCGCCTGCCCCGTCCGCCATTTGTCACGGGGTTTATCATTCTCGATGCCCTCCTGGCGGGCCAGGGCGACACCGCGCGTGACGCGATCGCCCACCTGGCGCTCCCGGCGCTCGTACTGGGCTCCTACAGCGTAGGAGTGATCACGCGCATGATGCGGGGCAGCATGCTGGACGTCCTCGGCGAAGATTACGTCCGGACCGCAAGGGCCAAAGGGCTTCCCCGTGTGATCGTCACCCTGCGGCATGCCGCAAGGAACGCCCTGCTGCCCGTGCTCACCGTGATCGGGCTGAGCTTCGGAGGGCTTCTCTCCGGCGCGGTGGTGACGGAGAGCGTGTTTGCGTGGCCGGGCCTCGGCTCGTACGCGTTCCGCAGCGCGACCTCGCTCGACTTCCCCGCGATCATGGGCGTGGGCGTCATCGTGGCCAGCGTCTACGTCTTGGTCAACCTGCTGGTGGACGTCGCGTACGCGATGGTCGATCCGCGCATCCGGATGGGTTGAGGATGGCGGCGTTGAATGCCTCCGCGCTTGCGGGTCCTCGAAGGACCAGGCTGACCGGATTTCTGCCGCGCGTGCTCGTCCGCTCTCCTCTGGCCCTCGTGTCGCTGGGGATGGTCTGCGTCTGGGGAGTCCTGGCCATCGCCGCGCCGGCGATCGCGCCGTATGGGCCGCTTGGGCAGGACATCGTTGGACGCCTCGCGCCACCGAGCCCCGCCCACTGGCTGGGCACGGATCCACTCGGCCGCGACATCCTCAGCCGAATTCTGTATGGCGCGCGGCTGTCAATTCCCGTCGGCATCGCGGCGGTGGCCCTGGCCATGTTGTTGGGGACGGTCATCGGAAGTGCCGCCGGTGCCGCGGGAGGGGTGGTGGACGAGGGCATCATGCGCGCGACCGACCTGATGCTGGCGTTCCCCACGGTCATTTTGGCGATGATCATCTCCGCGGCGCTGGGCGCAGGCATCCGCAACGCCGTCATCGCGATCATGGTGGCCTGGTGGCCGTCCTACGCGCGCTTCTCTCGGGGTCTCGTCCTGTCCGCCCGCGAGCGAGAGTACGTCGAGGCGGCCCGCGCTGCGGGCGCGTCCCCGCTTCGGGTGTTCCTCCGGCACATTCTGGTCAACATCCTGTCGCCCATCGTCATCCTGGGCACGCTGGACGTCGGCCATGCCATCCTGACGTTCGCGTCGTTGAGCTTTCTCGGGCTCGGGCCGCCGCCCCAGATTCCCGAGTGGGGCTCGATGATCGCGAGCAGCCGGGACTATCTGGATCAGTGGTGGATCGGAACCTTTCCGGGCCTGGCTATTTTGAGCCTCGTGGTGGCCCTCAACGTCGTGGGGGATAGCCTCCGGGATGCGTTGGACCCCCGGCTCCGCAAGGGGTGACGCGGCACAGCGTCCGGCGACTGCGACGTAGTCGACAGGTCTCCCTGACGTCGTCGCATTTCGGTTCGTGCACTCCCCGCCACAACGTGCGCCCGTAATTCTGTCATCCTACACGCCGACTCGGGGTGGTATGCTGGAATAGATCAGATCGGCGGCGTGGTTTGAGAAGACGGAGGTTGTCTATGCTCGAGCGACCATTGACCTTCAGCGCCCTCAAAAAAAGAGGAGTGTGTCTCAGTTGACCGTCCTCTCTGCTGCTCGGGTCGGCAGCACTCATCCTCTATAACGCAGCATACCTCCTCTGGCATCTGCCTGTGTGGATCGCTAACGTGCCGGCCCGGATCAAGGGTCGGTTCACAGCCTCGTGATCTTGCTGGCCGGCGATATCGGTGGGACGAAGACGGACCTGGCGGTCTTTTCGTCCGATGGGGGGCTCCGTGCCCCGGTCGCCGAAGCCACGTTTCGCAGCGCTGACTATCACAGCCTCGAGGCGCTGGTGCAGGAGTTTCTCAGCAAGGTTCGGCTCACGGTCGATGCCGCGAGCTTCGGGGTGGCCGGGCCGGTAATGGCCGGTCGGGTGAAGACCACCAACCTTCCCTGGCAGATCGACGAGGAGATGCTGAGGAAGACGCTGCGGGTTTCGCCTGTCCGGATGGTCAACGATCTCGGCGCGATCGCTCATGCCGTTCCCTTGCTCGAGCCGGCCGACCTCGAGACCTTGAGCGTGGGGACTCCTACTCCCGGTGGGGCCATCGCCGTGATCGCGCCGGGCACGGGCCTGGGGGAAGCGTTCCTCACATGGGACGGCACGATGTATCGGGCCCAGCCCTCGGAGGGAGGGCATGCCGATTTTGCGCCCACGACGGCGCGAGAGCTCGACCTGCTGCGGTTTCTCCAGGCTCGATTCGAGCACGTGAGCATTGAACGCGTCTGTTCCGGGCGAGGGCTTCCTAACATCTACGGGTATCTTAAGGAGACCGGCTTCGCCGAGGAACCGGCGTGGCTGGCGAAACAGCTCGAGACGGCGGCGGACCCGACCCCGGTGATCGTCAAAGCCGCGCAGGGCGACCCCCCGTGCGCGCTCTGTGTCGCCACCCTCGACATGTTTGTCGCCATCATGGGCGCGGAGGCCGGAAACCTCGCGCTCAAGGTGTTGGCCACCGGC